>JACDHC010000113.1 GCA_013821245.1 Candidatus Nitrosopumilus sp. | reverse complement strand
GATTATAGACGGTATCCACCAAAAACTTGGTCATAGAAAAACATAATAAAAAAGGTATTTTAAAGTATATAATTATTAATAAATTTTATAGTCAAACTCAGGATTAAGTAATTTAATTAACAATGCTTTTTGTACATGTAATCTATTTTCTGCTTCGGTCCAAACAACAGAATTAGGACCATCAATTATTTCAGCTGTTACCTCTTTGCCTCTTTTAGCGGGCAGGCAATGCATGAAAATGAAATCTTTTTTTGCATGTTTGACTAATTTCTCATTGACTTGATATAACGGTAAAAAAAGGGTATCTCTTTTCTCTTTTTCATCTTCTTTTCCAATTGATATAAAAGTATCCGTAGTTACTATATCTGCGTCTTTAACAGCTTCAACAGGATCGTTAGTTATTAAAACATAGCTATCGTTTTTTTTGCTCTCGTTTATTGCAATGTTAACGACCCATTTCAAAGGTTCAAAACCTGGAGGGGTGGATACTTTTATATTAATTCCCAACTTTGAACACCCCAACAATAAATCATTGCACACATTATTACCATCACCGATAAATGCCAAAGTAATGCCGTGTAGTTTTTTTTTATATTCATAAATTGTCATCAAATCAGACAATATCTGACAAGGATGAAACAAATCAGATAAACCATTTATAACAGGTATTTTTGAGCATAAGGACAGTTTTTCCAGGTCACCGTGAGCATATACCCTTGCTACAATACAATCGAGATATAACGAAAGTGTTCTTGCAGTATCCTCTATAGATTCGCCTCGTGACATTTGCAAATCATTGAAAGAGAGGTTAATAGCATTCCCCCCTAACTGCAATATTGCAGTTTCAAAGCTAATTCTTGTCCTGGTCGATGGTTTTTGAAAAATCATACCCAATATTTTACCCCTTAATATTTGGGTTTTTGAAACATGAGTATTTAACGGGTTTTTTAAATAATTAGCAATATCAATAACAGAAACAATTTGTTCTCTCGGTAAATCACAGATACTTAAAACATGTTTATTCAATATTAAAAATGAAAAAATTCTTTAATTTAATGTTTTCAAAAGCGTGGAAAGAATTAAGTAAGAATAGGAGAAAACTAGGGGGTTTTTTTCTTAAACCATCCAAACAAGCCCTTCTTACCGCTAGAATTAGACTTATTTTCAACATTTGAATTTTTTTCTTCTCCATCCTCCAATTTACCCTGATAGTCATTATCACCCTCGAAACCTTCTGGTATAACATCATCTATAGATTCGGCATTTAAATTAGAATATGGCCTATCATATTCTTTGGATTCCGGCTGAGAGTTAATTTTTGGCGTTAAATCAGTTGTTTCATGGGTATTTTTTTGCTCATTTTTTATAATGCTATCCGAAGCAATCGGGTCCAGTGCACTTTTATCAACGTTTGGACCAATGGCTACACTAAACTTTGAAAATGATTTTATTGTTTGCATTTCCTCTTCAGGATCATAAGGAACTGAATTTTGTTCTGTTTTATAAGAACTTGAAGATATATCATCAGAGATGGATAAAGAGTCGTTACTAAATACAGTATTTACAAATTTTTCTTTATCAAATAAAACTAAATCATCATATCCTTGTCCCATGCCAAGATATATTATTGGTTTAGATGTGATATATGAGATAGATATTGCAGCACCTCCCTTTGCATCGGCATCGGATTTTGTTAAAATGGCACCATCAAATTCAGTATAAGAAAAAAACTCTCTTGCCTGGTTAATAGTATCGTTCCCAGAAAGCGAATCGCCAACAAATAATTTCACATCAGGCTTTATCACCTTGACAATTTTACCGATTTCATACATGAGATTCTTTGCAGTTTGCATTCTTCCTGCCGTATCAATCAATACAGTATCAACATAATGTTTTTTAGCATACTCTAATGCATCTCGAGCGACAGCAGATGGATCAGCGCCATATCTTTGGGATATAATTTTTATAGAAAGATTATCAGCATGAGCAGTTATTTGCTCTATTGCGCCAGCTCTATGAGTGTCTGCTGCGGCAATAACTACAGAAAAACCATTTTTTTTTAATAAATTTGCAACTTTAGCAACGGTAGTAGTTTTTCCAGTTCCATTAATACCAAGGAAAACTATTACAAATGGTCCTGCTTTTTTCTGTTTTTTTTCTTGAATTAGTTCCAATAAATCAATTGATCCAGCTTTAGACAATATGTCCCTAAAGTTTTTTTTTAAAGTAGATGCGATAATCTGCTCTGTTGTTTCATTTTTTTGGATTTTTATACCAACTAAATTGTTTTTTATCTGAAGAGAAAGATCATCAATAACTTCTTGTGAAACATCACTTTCTAAAAGAGCAACTTGTAGATCAAAAAGACTTTCGTCCAATTCTTTTTCAGTAAGTTCTTTTTGACTAATACTTTTAGCAGCATTAAAAAACGCTCGTTTTAATTTATCAAACATACGAATTCACTTACTGCTAATATACAATATTATGCATTGCCATAGAATTCAGCACAAATAAAGCAAATTAATGAGGATGATGATGGCCAGAATGATCCGATGGATTAAAATTTTGTCCTTGCATTTGACCTACATAAGAATTAACAGTATTTTGAATTTCCATCATTCTATAAGATATTTGTTGTTTTTGGGAGGATAATTGCTTTGAGGCTGTTTCAAACTCCTTGATTCGTTGCTCAATAAAATTAACCGCATCCTCTTTTTTCTTTTCAATTACTACACCACCGCCAACATTAACAAGAACTTTATTTATAGGGTAAATTGTGCTTTTAACATATATTCCTATACCGAGTGGAATTAATGATGAAGTGTCTGCATCAAGAGATAAATTTTTTATTGCTTCAAACGAATTATGAGATTCTTCTAAAAGTCTATTCAACAAAGACTCCTTGGATATGATATCATTATAATAGGATTCCAATAATTTGGATTCTTGTATCATCTCGTTGATAGAATGTTCTGTCAGATTGCGATTGTTCTCTGCACCTGTTATTGCCATAATATATATAATTTACTGTCCATATTATAACTTTGACTTCAGAGTCTATATAAGATTAATAAAATTATGTGCATTATATTGATTTAAAAATTCTATCGGAGAGCAAATTAATGTTCAAAAAGAAGTTAAGCATATTAATGTGTTTTAGTTTGGGTTTTAAATCCATACCTAATTATTCGTTTTTCTTTTTTGTTTCACTTTTTGGTTTAAACAGCGTTTTTAATTTATTTATATTTAGCGTCATCTCTTTAAGTTTTTCCTCAATTTTTTTAATATCATTCATTGCAGATTGGTCTTTTTTATCACTGTTTGGTTTTTCAGATTTTTTTGGATTCATGTATTTTGCTAATTGTTAATATTTAAATACAATATGTTTCTTTTTATCAGAAAAAAGTATAATTAAACCTTTTTTTGTTTAACAAACTATTTTGATTATGCTAGATAAACTAAAAAAATATTACGTTAATATTCAAATTATTAGGAATCACTATACATTAATAATTTAATCATCATGATATTAACACTTGATATAAAAATATATCAAATCAAATCGTTCCATTTTCAAATTCCCTATTAGTATAATACATTCAACATAAAAAACAAGTAAACAAGAATATATTAATATTGTAAAAAGTAAATCTAATTGTTGGTTCAGATTTTCATTAATGGATTTGGAAATATTGGAAGACGTTTAGCTACTGCCATATCAAAAGATAAATCGATTGAATTAATTGGTATCGCAAAATATTCACCAGATGGAGAAACTCAAAATGCTTTAGACAAAGGATATAATGTTTTTGTTCCTAAAGAGCTGAAAGAAGGTTTTCAAGATAAAAATTACAAGATTAGTGGTACAGTAGAAGAAGCAATTAAACAAGCAGACATAGTTATCGATGCTGCAAAAGAAGGTAAAGGTATTCAAAATAAAAATAAATATTATTTTCCATTAAAGAAAAAAGCTATTTTTCAAGGTGGGGAAGACAGAAATGGAAGGTTTTCGGTAGCTGATATAATTCATAACTCAAGAGTAAATTACAACGCGACACATGAAAAAAACTATGTAATCCAAGGAAGCTGCAATGTAACTGGAATGGGCAGAGTTATTCAGCCACTTTTGGAAAATTATGGCGAATCGATCAAAAGATATGATGTTAATTTGGTTAGAAGGTGGGCAGACTTAGAAGATGCAAAAGAAATCAAAGATTCCGTTGAGTGGGACAAGCAACCTCATCACCAAGATGATGTAAAAGATTTCATACCATCTATAAATTTGTATGTTGATTCATTAAAAGTCCCATCCCGAATGATGCACCTACACCAAATGACAATAAGGTTTAAGGATAAACCGCCTTCCAAAGATAAAATTCTAGAAATATTTGATAAAGAGTATGGTGTTGCCGTGGTTGACAAAGCGAAAGGCACTGCGGACATCAGGATGAAAGCCATTGAATTGAAATTTGAACATGGCGATACAGGTATGATTCATATTCATAAGGAGGTATTAAAAATTCAAGATGATATTGTAAAGATATCTTATTCAGATGATCAAACTGGGTTGGTAATACCAGAAAACTACATGCTCATACAATCAATGATTTTGAGAAAATCAAAAGCAGAAGCGTTGAAGCAAACAGATAAAATATTCAATATAAAAAAGAAAAGGAAAATATTGGAAGAAGAATTTTAAACATAATTACGATCATTTTAATAAAACAATAATCTTTATTTTAGGACACCAATAACCGCCATACAAATCATTTTCAATTTTATGTCCAAACGTTATCATGATGACTTACCCCCAAACAAGATCATTTAAAACAATATTTGACGTTATAAAACCAATCAAAACACAATACCAAATACAATCCTGAAATTAAGAATCAAATTTAAATCCCCTTTTTATATTGTAAATAGATTAAGTGTCATTTCACCATGTGATACTTTATCTGCCATTAAATGTAAAAAAAAAGGTCTGATATAATTTCTAGTTATTTTTTATTCCAAATATACGGTCAAAATAATCGGAAGGTTCTGACAATAATCCAGAAGAGGTATTCTCACCTTCTTTTATGTTAGCCAAATTTCTCGCCAGTTTTTTCTTGTATTCCAATTGCATCTGCCTTGCGATCTGGATACGCTGAGCTTGTGGCGATCCAGCACCATGCATAGACTCGGTCAGGTACCCCACAGCATTGCGCCCCATAGTCATATCTTCAATAAGTCGCATTATTCTAACTTTATCTTCGGTCGCAACTCCCTTTTTGCCTTTCAGATATTTTTCTAATAGAGGGCCAGTCACAGGACTTCGAAAATCTTGTTCTGATGGCATAGTAACCATTAAGGCTCCAGCTATATCTTGGGCAAGGCGTCCAATCTCATATGGAAAACGGGTCACATTGTGTTTACAAACATTTGAAAGCATCTCATCGTTAATATAATTACCAGAGGCAGTTTTATAGGCCTGATGGGAAGAGGCAATTCCAGTTGCAAAAATAGTTTCATTTAGATGAGTCATCTCAATTAATTTATCTTTGATATGGGAAGCATTTGTAATTCCGTTATATTCAGCAGCCGATGCTGCAGCGCCAATTATTACATCCCCAAGCCCAGTCTTACACACATAACTTCGTCTATGATAACACGTAAACCTCTCAACCAAAGTGGCTGCAAAGTCCACCTCACCATCCATAAAAATCAACTCGTTTGGAATAAAGACATCATCAAAAATAATTAATGCCTCTTGGCCTCCGAATTGAGCATTACCCGAATCCAGGTCACCTGGTTCCATGCTCCTAGTGTCACAAGACTGTCGTCCATAGATATAAGTAATGCCTTTTGCATCAACTGGAATTGCTCCAACTATAGCATAGTCTTTATCTTCAGGTTTTAAACGCATTGTAGGCATCACTATTAGCCAGTGGGAATTTATGCAACCTGTTTGATGAGCTTTTGCGCCTTTAATGTAGACTCCCTTGTCATCTCTTTTTACAACATGTACAAACATATCCGGGTCGTCTTGCTGAGATGGAGACAGGCTACGATCTCCCTTTACGTCAGTCATTGTTCCCCCTATGACAACATTTTCATATTGTATCTTTTTGATAAAATCAACTAAACGTTCATGATATTTTGCATTGTGTTTTTTATCAATATCAAAAGTTGTGGAATATAAAGCATTTAGTGCATCCATTCCAACACAGCGTTGGAAACAGGTTCCTGTTTTTTGACCCAATTTTCTTTGCATTCGATTTTGATTCACCAAGTCCTCAGGGCTTTCTACAATGTGTAAGAATCTGTTAACTCTTAACCCGGTTAAAGAGGATGTTGTGGAGCCTAAATCCGGATCATCAACTGCTAAATCATAAGTAGCAGCAAGGGCATTAATTGACGGCCTAATCATAGGATGATCAACTGGTTCTTTCACCAATTCTCCAAAAAGATAAACTTGTAAATTTCTATTTCTTAAACTTTCTATATATTCAGACCCATTTTTAATAGGCATATAATAACTAACAAAGGATGATATTTGAATATTCGCATAAAACAGATGGCTCTGTAAAGTTAAGACATAATATTCCTGTTATAATGATATGCGAACAAATCAAGCCATTGTTTTACATGCTTTAGTTTACAATTCTTTTTTCTGCAGGGAAAATAGTCGTCAAATCCTTCAGTT
>JACDHC010000007.1 GCA_013821245.1 Candidatus Nitrosopumilus sp. | reverse complement strand
CTGCTCTAATAGGCCCCTCAGGATGTGGGAAAACAACACTGTTAAGATGCATTAATAGAATGCATGAAATGACGCCTAATGCCTCGGTGAAAGGAAGGGTAATTTTAGATGATTTTGATATTTACGATAAGAGTTCTGACCCTGTTATTATAAAACGTCGTATGGGTATGGTATTTCAAAAACCCAACCCTTTTCCCACCATGAGTATTTTTGATAACGTAGCATCTGGTCTAAAACTTAACGGTATAAAGAAAAAGTCTCTAATTAAGGATATAGTTCAGGAAAGTCTCGAAGGTGCTGGACTTTGGGAAGAAGTCAAAAACGATCTTGATAGACCTGGAATAAGTTTGTCAGGCGGTCAACAACAACGACTTTGTATAGCAAGAGCACTAGCAATGCAACCTGAAATTCTTTTAATGGATGAACCTACATCAGCATTGGATCCTCTTGCCTCTTCCAAGATAGAAGAATTGATAACTGATCTAAAAAAAAACCTCACCGTAATAATTGTGACTCATAACATGCAACAGGCGGCAAGAGTTTCAGATTACACCGCCTTTATGTATCTTGGAGAATTAGTGGAATTTGGTCGAACTTCTCAGATCTTTAAAAATCCTGTTAAAGAGTTAACCGAAAGATATATCTCAGGGAAATTTGGGTAATAATTGCTACTCTTTTATTATTTTATTTTATAAATACTTTGACTAGGCTAATTAATTTAGGGCTAAATAAGCTAAGCAGTATTATCCTTGAGATGGCTACCCTTGGTGAAAAGACTGTGATAACAGCCATTACATCCTATAAGGAAGATAATTTGGAAACAACAAAAGAAATATTTGAGTCATCTGCTAGATTGCGTTTTCTCCAAGATGAAGTTTCAGAATTATCAATAGAGTTAATCGCTAGGTTCCAACCTGTTGCCACCGATCTCCGATATATAAAATCTTGCATGGAAATGTCTTATGGTTTTTCTAGATTCGGCCGTTATGCATATGATATTATTAATGTGTTAGAAATCTTGGGACCATTGAAATTGTGTGATAAATCTTCGATTATCCATATGTCTGAGATTGTGTTGGAAATGATGAATACAAGTGTATCTGCTCTGCGTTCACTTGATAACACCATGTCAAAAAAAATATATGAATTGGAGGATGTTGTAGACATCCTGTACAAAAAAGGCGTGAGAGAATCTATTGAATTTATGAATCAGGATAATTTGTACCCTGATAACAGGTGTAATATATCATCTGCCTTAATATTGAAATATTTGGAGCGAATTTCAGATCATGCCTGCTATATCGCAGATTCGGTAAATTATATCGTGACTGGGGTAACTAGTCCAAGAAGATAGTTTTTTTTAGTTGAATATAAATTCCTGTAATGTTTGTTGATAGTTAATGGTGAATGAAATGAAAAAGAGATGTATTATTTGCGGATGTACTGGACATTCTATTTTTGGATGTATCAATCATTGGACTGGCCATAAAAAAAATAATGGAAATTGCATGAAATGATTATTTTAACTCATATAGCGCTATTATTAACTTCAGTAAAATTTTCTCATTAGTTTTCTCTGCTAACGGTACAAAAAATTCCTGAGTTTCATCTTTAAATCTGGAGATTTTATCTTTTCTTCGTGAATTTTTTAGTGACCTAAGATCGTCTAATCTCTCTGCCAAAATTATACATTTTATATAGTTATCTGCTTGTTTTATTTTTAAGATTTGCTTTCCGATTGATGATTCGTCATTTTTTTTTGTCTTTTTGGTAAAAAATGAGATTGTTTTGTAGATTGTTTCACCAATCTCAAATTTGATGTAATCTTTAATTTCTTGAGACAAATCCTCTTTATTAAATATATCATGAAGCAAAGCCGAGCAAATCAAATCTGTTTCATTCATTTTTATTTCTTCAGATAAAATCAACGCCACTCTTAGTGAATGGTTTATCTGAGGTTCAGTAGTATCGGATTTATATTTTCTGACTATTTCATTATGTATTCTGATGGCCAAACCAAAAGATTTTGTAATCTTTTCAACATCCTTAATGGATTCTTCAAATGGCTTTAATAGAGTTGTAAATCCTGTTTTAATAAAATTATTTTTATTATTTTTATTATCGGTATTATTATACATTTCCTGCAATTTGCCCTTCGAATTGGTTTGATATTTTGTCCATTAATGTACTTTTCATCTTGATTCTTTTGATTTTAATAATAACAATGATATTGGATACAAATTAATAAATATACATTCATAAGTTTTGTGTATTTATGGGTTTATTGAATATATTCAGATGACCTCAAAAGATTTAATTAAACATGAAACTATTAACGTGTCTATACAATTTGGTGACATCAAGGTTCAATTTAACGGCGAACCTGAAAATGTTACTGTTTCTGTCATGAATTTTCTCTCTAAGAATATACCTGAAATAGATTTGGCTAGAAGAATTTCCTTAAATTACTCTATACCTGAGTTGATAAACTTGTATTCTCCTATAATCAAAATTACTCCTGAAGGGCCAAAAATTTTACCCGATAATGTGGAAATGCAGAATAAAAAGTTTTCCGATAAAGAAATAGTCATGTTACATCTTTTGGGATCGAAAATTGCGTTTGAATTAGGGAAAACTACCGATAAATCTTCTCGTATCTCCGATATCCAGTCCTCAACGAATTTAAATCCAAAATCCATAAGCTCTAGGTTATCTGAATTGGTCAAAGCTGGTTATGTATCTAGAAGCGTCAATAAAGAAAACCAACTAGAATTGGTAGTTTATGGGATCACTACTGTGGGCATTAGTTGGCTAAATAGTATTATAACCAAAAAAATCAGTGCAAAATAGTTTTATTGTTTCTCAAACAATGGCTTTTTCTGGATATATCTGTAATTTCTGAGGGTTCCCACTCTAGTTAGGATTCCTTCTCTGACCATGTCTGTTAATGAGTGTGATACAGCTGTCCTATCGTAGTTATACCCCATTGCTGATATTTCATCATGTACTTCACCCAATAATCTTTCACTTTCAAAATACTTCTCATAAAATATTTTTTCTATCAGACTCCTACATGTGTTACCGTTTTTAGTTAATTCTTTTAATGAAATGCTGTTTTTCCTTTGATTGTTGTTGTTTGCATTGCTGTTTGTTTCAAATTTGGATTTCATGTAATCTATTTCATCTTTTAGTTTTTCAATCTCATAGTTTGTATTTGTGTTTGAGAGTGAGGCTATATCTATTCCGGAAAGTACATTCTCTACAACTTGTTTAACTTTGTCTTCTGTACACGTAATTTCGACCTCCCATTCTTTGTATTTTAGTTTTATTTTTGCCTCTATGGATAGCTTTGACATTGCCTCATTCATCACTCTTTATATTAAGATTTCTCTTTGATAAAGTTATTGTTGTCCATCTTGTGCATGATGAACAACATTTATTAATATGTTTGTTGTTGTTGAACAAGATGAATAATCAATTAAATTATCAAGAGCTAGAGTCAAACATGACTAATATGAAAAAATCTTTAATTAACAATTTTACTGATTCTTTTTTTTGTAAAGACTATAAAAAATTGCTAGAAAATAAAAAATTGGTTTTTGTAAACGACGATGATGGAATACCAATTCAAAATTGGGGAATGCGTTCCGAAAAATATGATCATGTTAAAGTTAATGATATCGATGTTGTTAAAGTGGATAAGTTTGTTTTTGGTATTGACTCAAGTTGTATTAAAGTTGCTGAAGTGGAAGATGGAGGCTTGTATGCGATAAAAGGCTGTATTTGCATCTCCTTTAAGGGAAGACCTTTAAACCACCTTAAAATTGGTCCTTTTTTATTTTATTTAAATGAGGACACATTAAAAAATTTTCGTATAGATCACAATATATTGAAGCTGACGCTATTTAATGATGATTACGCAAAAAAGTTTCTGAGAATCAATCTCGAGCGATATATTCAATATTGGCTATCTAAACTAGTTACTAATTCTATTATTCTTATAGATGGGTCGCTTAAATATTCGATATTTGAAAATCAGTTTTATTCTATTTTAAGAGTATTTGAGAATTCTGTCATCAATAAAAACTCTGTAATTGGGATTAGTAAGAACACGAAGATCAAAGTGTTGAAATATTTTTCTTATCCTTTGTTAAAATCAAAAAATCCTTCTTTCATTAACATTGATTTAGTTATTAAAAGTTTGATTAGAAAAATATATGGAGAACATATTTTGGTAAAGTTTGAAGATGATAAATATGCTAATATATTGAGAGCAGATGTAGTGGCATTTGACAATAATGTTACTAACCTCCTAGGAACATTACTTTATAATGAATTTATCACAAATGGTTATCCCAGTACTTTACAATTGTCCCATCATGTTTCAACTTTTTCAAACACTGATTTATCTAGTATACAAGGTTTCATAAAATCAAACTATTCAATTAAAGAAATTTACCATGAAAACATACGAAATTCTATTTTAGGATCCATTTAGAAATGAAAATCCTCTCAAAAAGTGGAGATGAGATAACATTGCTTGCTGTAACCAATGATTTTGCAAATAAAGGTGATTATTTTATTATCGAAGATTTCAATTTAAATAAAAAGCTATTAGTCCAAATTTATGATGAGGAGTATCTTTCTTCCCAATCACTTGCAGATGAAATAATTAAAGATGAAGTTATCGGTAAATATAGCTCAGAGAATATTTTTGATCCGTTAGAAATTAATAATCTTTCCCAAATAATACGCGATGTACGGCTCTTTAGAACAAAAATCAGGGGGTCTATAGATAAGTTTGACAATCTGTCTGCTGATGTGGATTGGGTACCTTCTCGTGTGTATTCAAAAATAATTAAAATTAATTATAATGAGATTAAATCTTTGATAAAAAGAAATTTGCAATATCCTATTCCTATTGGTAAATCTGGAACTGACGATCAGGTTTTCGAGATTTATGCTGAGGATCTGGACGGTAAATTAAATATAATTACTGGAAAAAAAGAAACAGGTAAATCCCATCTTTCGAAAATTCTCATAAAATCTTTAATTCAATATGGCGCGTATGTTATTGTTTTTGATTTAAATAATGAGTATAGTGGGTTATTGTTTAACAATGATGGAGGAACATCCATTATTAACGATAAGTTACTTTTGTTGGAACCGGGAAAAGAATTGAAATTTGATTTGCGATATTGTGGTAAACCATCCATTTCAAATATGCTAAAGAATGCTCTTGATATGCCAGCAGCTTCCTTGAGGGAGTTTTTTAGGATATGGGACTCCCTTGAAAATAAAAAGATGTTGGGATTAGATGAACTAGGACATGCATTTAGTACCTGGAACATCAATGAGTTAGTCCGAGATGCCCTGTTGTCTAGGTTCCACATAATTGATTCATCTGGTCTTTTTTCTCTTAATTCGCCTAGTGAGAAAGGATTTCAATTCGAAGAATTGATAAAAATGAGAAGAAAAGGAGCTGGAATGATAATCAATATGAGTCGGGTTTCTCCTGTTGTAAGGCGTATGATTGTTGAGATTGTAATGAGTAAATTAAAGGATTTACTGGAAAAATCTTTGATTCCTCCAATCTTTATTTTTGCCGAAGAGGCCCATCTATATATTCGTGATACCTATTGGGAAGATTTGATAACCCGTATGAGGCATTTTGGAATTTATACCACGTTCATTACTAATCAACCTGATGCACTTAACGATACCATTTATAGGCAAGTAGATAATATTTTTTTATTTAATTTTACGAATGATGCAGATTTAGAAAAAATATCTAAAGTTTCTTTGCTTGATAATTCTACAATAAAGTCTTTAGTTAAAACATTATCACATCGCAATTGCCTTTCAATAGGGAAGGTTGTTTCTAATCTGCCAATGGTGGTAAAAGTTGACTCCGTAGATATGGTTACCTTAGGTGAAACAAAAAAATTTTTTAAATAACCTCACAACCTTTTATTGTTATTATAAATTCGCTTTCTGCAATTTTCTCTATTTGATACTCCATGCCATTAATTTTTTTGATTATTTCCAAATTTGTTAAAAGGTGATTTGAAATACTGGATATCTTATACCTTGATTTTTCGTTAATAAAACTTAGTGGCAATACCAACATGTCTGCCAAGTGCCTATCTATACATGCTCGAAATCTAAACTCCTCAATAAACCTTTTAGATGCATTATACCCTATTGTTTCGGCTTTTAAACCTTTTTCACCTATTGAATCAGCTCCCAAATAAATTCCGGATTCAGATATACTGTATACCAAAATAGATGATCCTGGGCTAGAAGAGTTTTCTATTGATGATTTATATTTCTCACATATTATTCCATTTTTCTCTAAATTAGACAGGGCACTACTAATTTGCCTATCGTTTACATGTTTTGGTAGCATACCGGCAATGCTTATTATATGTGGGTTTATCTCCCTAAAATTACAAAAATCAATTGATTTAAGATTTATTGCTTTCTGGATTTCTATATTGACAATCCCTTTGCCATTTGGATAAAACCCTCTTTTTATTATATCTACATCAAAAAGAATTCCTATTTTACTGAATGCTTCCTTCATCACGTATTTTATATAATCAATTGTAGGGCTAAATTTTACATCAGTTCCACCTGTTAATTGAATCAGGATGTCCTTTTGAGAAATTGCGATACTTGGAATTATTGTTTGAAGTAATAATGGAATGCTTCCGGCAGTTCCAATATCAATATTGTATGTGTCTTTATTTGTTTCACTATCGTTTTCACTGTTTTTATCAAATAGTATGTTTATCCATTCTGCACCTAATTTTGCGTTTTCAATATGAATGTTAAATAATTTTGATATGAGTTTTATTGTTGTAACATGCTGGTGTCTTAAGCCTGGATTATTTCTTTTTGTTCGGATATTTGTTATTCTTATGGGCTTTTTAATGATAGTTGAAATTGTAAGTGCACTCCTAAGTATTTGACCTCCGCCTTCACCCGTTGATCCGTCTATTGTTAGCAATTATAGTTTTATAATTAGATTTTAAATTAAATTTTTGTTATTGTTGTTCTAATTTTGGTGGTTGATGTTATATATCGTCTTTATTCTTTCAATTCCGTTTATTTCCTCAATGATTCTTGCTGTTTCGGCAGACACCAATTCTTTCCAATTTCTATTATTGGCGATTCTATATCTGACTTCAGTTGCAGAAAGCTTTTCCCTGCTGATTAATTCAGGATGGATAGTTTCTATGCTTCTTTCTTTAAATAACATGGTTGTAAATGTATCATTTGTAAATACTACGTTGTATCTTGGTACCATTAAGTCAATATTGTGTGTCCATAATTTATGCACTCCAATATCAGGAACTGGTATAAGAATAATATTTTGTAATGTGTCTTTTTTGATCTCTTTACAGATTGTTGCTCTTATAATTTCTATTCTCTCTCCTGCGGTAAAAGGATTTTTAAACTCATAACTTTTGTCAGAGCTACCGATAACTAATACCAATTCATCTACATTATCAAGGCAGTATTTTATCGAATTTATGTGACCCTTGTGCAATGGTTGAAATCTGCCAACAAAAAGGCCTCTTTTTGCCATTTATTTTATTATGTTGTTTGAGTTAAAATATATTGCATTTATGTTTGAGATCTAATTTTTAAACAAAAAAAACAGGAAGAAATTTATATGTTTTTATATCTAAAGTTTATCCTGTACCATTCGTTTAGTAAATTTGGACGTGATGCGGAATTTTTAGTTGGTTTGTGCATGAAGTCTAAGGAATGGAACGTATATTTTTCTAAAGGAAGTAGAGGCCCGTCAGATATTGTTGCAATAAAAAATAATGCCATTTGGTTAGTTCAAATTAAATCAAGCACTAGAATACCGAAAATACAGGGATACGAGATACGGAACCTTATTAAAATGTCTAATAAGATAAATAATAGTTTTCCTATCTTATCTTTGGTAAGCCCTAAACTTGATTGTAATGCCAATGACAACTTTATTTCATTTGGGAATTATTCGTTAAATTTTTATTTGTTGCCTGATTGGAAAAGTGTCACCTTAGAGTTATAGGTGTCAACTACTATATCATTACTAAATTTGGTTCAAAAATAGTTATTCTCTGTAAATGTTTTTCCAAAAGGATTTTATTGTTTTTTCGTTAAAATGAATAGTATTTATTGTAAATTCTTTCAATGATTCAATATAGCCTAGCATATAGGATTTCCATGGATTGCTATAATTGCTATTCAATGAAATATTTTTCTCATCAGGTACTTTATCCTTTTCTGGATTCAAAATATGATTTGATATTGTCTTTACAATTACTTCATTGTTTGTGTCTTTTGTAGTTGCAAAGGTGATTATTTTTTCTTGTGCCGGTACATCAAATAACTTTAATTTTTCATATTCCGCAGCTATATATTCTAATTTTCCTAATTCTTTTGAAAACCTTTCTCCAATCTGTACTATATGAGGGGTTTGGATAAAACCTAGTTTTGCAATATTGTTGTCTATTGTTTGATCTGGATCATTAAAATTTGATTCTGTGTTGCCATCTTCAAATATCCCCACAAATTTTATTTTAGGTTCCAATGACATGATTTTGGCGGAACTATCTGCAACATTCATTTAATTTTTTTAAATCCAATACAACTATATTTATATTTTTTTATACTTTTTGTATATTTAATTGATCTATTTTTTTTGCTAGATCTATATCTTTTTCAGTAATTTGGTTTTTGTCGTGGGTTATCAGTTTTATATTTACTTTATTGTATGAAATTAGGATGTCAGGATGATGATCCATTTTTTCAGATTCAAGTGCGATTTTTGTAATAAAGCTAAAGGATTCAATAAAATTATTAAATTTAAAATCCTTGCATAATTTCCCTTCTATTTCTTCCCAATTACCCAGATCACTTGATTTATTGTTCATCGTTTATGTTGTGCTAAATAAAGTTTAAAGTTTTCTTTTTATGTGCTTAGCTCAATCAAAATGGATAACATATTTTAATATTTGGTATTGTCTTAATACCTGAGGAAAAAAAGTGGTAGAAGTTGCCGTCGTTCAAATGAAGTCCTCTGTAAATAAAGATGAAAATTTAAAATTCTCTTTAGAGCAAATTAAGGAAGCTAGGAAGAAAAAGGCACAGATGATTTGTTTTCCTGAATTTCAGATGGCGTTTTCTCCAAATTCTCAATCATCTAAAGAATTATTCTCAATTTCTGAATTAGTTGACGGTGGTTTTGTTACAGAGTTGAGCAAAAGCGCTAGAGAAAATGATATCTATATTATAGGAACAATATATGAACGTTCAACCAAGGATTCTGATGAATTTAATAAGTCTTTGAATAGTCCTGAAAATTTTGATAATAGATATTGCGTTTACGATACGGCAGTTTTTATAAATAATAAGGGATTTATAGTGTCATATTACAGAAAACTGCATCTTTACAACGCCCTTGGTTTCCAAGAATCAAAAAAGCTATTGGCTGGAAATAAACTTTTTTCACCTGTTGATTCTCCATTAGGTAAATTGGGGGTTTTGGTTTGCTATGATTTACGTTTCCCGGAGTTAGGTAGGTTACTTGCTATCGAAGGGTCAGGTGCATTAGTTGCTCCCTCTGGCTGGGTTCAGGGAACAATGAAGGAAGATCATTGGTTAACTATGTGTAAAGCTAGGTCCATAGAAAATGGTGTTTATTTGATAGCTCCAAACCAAGTAGGCAATATTTTTTGTGGTCATAGCTTGATAGTTGATCCATTTGGGGTTGTGATCCTCGATATGGGTACTAGAGAGGGAATGGAAATAATTGATTTGGATCTTGGCAAAATCGATTTAGTTAGAAACGATCTTCCTTTATTAAAAAATAGAAGGGAAGATTTATACAATTTAAGACAAAAAAATGCTTTTTAAAATTTTATTTTTTGAGGATAATCCATGACTTTGGTTTGTTAAAGTTTATTTTAATAAATGTTTTTAATAGCACGTTTGGAGGTTTCATAAAATGATAACAAAAAAATGGTGTCATAAATGTAAAGTTTAGTGTTTCTCTTTACTTTCTGGGTTTTAATGTGATTGATTATCTTGATTTGGTATTCTGCTAAATGGACGGCAATATTTCTCACATCTTATCTTTTGAATTTATAAACCAATCCTTCTTCAAATCCAAATTATGACAGTAGTTTTTATTAGTTGTACTGTTTTCTTTTATTTATGACATTGGGTAATCCAAGCTATAATGGGATTTGAAATACTCTCCTGGTGATTAAAATAAATTTTTATCCTATGATAAATAAATCTGATAAATTTAGATGTTCTTTTATTTTATAACAAATAACAATACGGTATTAAGTTAAAATAGAGAAAGCCCAAAAAGTTTATTATGAAATGTACACATTAAATTTAACCCATGCATTTGTTTATTTGTTGTAATACACTTTACATTTTTATTATGCTAAAGTCATTTGTTGATTATGGGTGAAAAGGTCTGTGTACTAGGTGCTGGTAGTACAAAATATGGTAAATTAAATGAAAGCATTATTGAAATATCTCTTGATGCTTCCAAAGATGCCATTGATTCGGCTGGAATAACTCCAAGAGATATAAAGGCTGGATATATTTCAAATGTTTTTGGTGTTACAGACCGTCAAGTACATATGGCTCCTGTAATCATGAGTAACCTCGGGATACCTGATGTCCCTGGATTAACTATTGAATCAGCATGCGGATCTGGATCGGTTATGTTTAGGGAAGCCTATGCAAATGTTGCTGCGGGATTCTATGATTGTGTTATTGCTCTTGGTGTTGAAAAAATAACACATACAGGAACTGCTGAAAGTACTACATTATTTTCCTATTGTTCTGATTATTTTTATGAGGGTGGAAATGGGGCCTCATTCCCAGGTCTTTTTGGTTCTATGGCTAGAGCATACCTTGCGACATATAAGGCCACTGAAGAAGATTTGGCAAAAATAGCTGTAAAAAATCATGAAAATGGATTTTTTAATCCTAAAGCGCATATTAGAAAAAAAATAACTGTAGATGATGTGTTAAATTCCCCTGTTGTCGCATCTCCATTGAAACTTTATGATTGTTGCCCTTTTTCCGATGGTGCATCTGCTGTAATATTATGTAATGAGGAATTTGCAAAAAAAAGCGGGAAACCCTATATTGAAGTAATAGGATCCGGTAGAGGCGCCTCACCTGCGGCTGTTCAATCTAGAAAAGACATTACAACTATCCCAAGCACTGTTGATGCTGCTAATCAGGCCTATAAAATGGCTAATCTTGCTCCTAAAGATATTGACTTTGTAGAAGTTCATGACTGCTTTACTATAGCAGAGCTCATTGATATAGAAGATTTGGGATTTTTCCCAAAAGGCTCTGGTGCCCAGGCAATCAGAGAAGGCCGTACCACATTAAAAGGCGATATTCCTGTGAATCCATCTGGCGGTTTAAAATCTAAAGGCCATCCGATAGGTGCAACAGGTGTAGGACAAGTTGTTGAAGTATTCGAACAGCTTACAAACAAAGCTGGCGAAAGAACTGTTAAAGGTGCAGAAATAGCAATGACTCATAATTTTGGCGCAACAGGGGCCAGTGCCGCTGTTCACATTTTTAAAAAAATGAATTAATGAGAAAGGATAAGGAAGATTAAATTGTCTAATGTCAATTTGAAAAAACAAAGCTCAAGAGAGCAATTTATAGAATATGCTAAAACTGGTAAAATATTGATTAATCAATGTGTAAAATGTAATAATCTTCTTTTAGAGACCATGTATTATTGTAATGAGTGTTTTTCCAATTCATTTAAACAAGTGTCCTATACAGGTACTGGTAAAGTGGTTACATTCACAATACAATCTATAGCCCCTGAAGGATTTGAAGATGTAAATTCCTATGCGTGGGTTGTTTTTAAACTAGATGAATGTAGACTAAATGTTTCAGGATTTTTGCCTGGAATATCATCGCCCAATGATTTACCATTGGGCACTCCAATCAAGGTAATTGATTTTAACGATAAGCATGGCTTGGTGTTAGAAAAATTAAAAGCCTGATCCATTAAGCTAAAATTAATCTTCTTTTTTGTTTATAGAGTTTAACATTCGTTTTTAACAAATATCTTTATCACATAACAATAGATGGAAAAAAGCGGTCAATTCTATTATGATGTTAATAATGCTATATCCGTAATAAACTCGCAAATTTCGCATTTAAAATCAATAGATGCGAAATTTTCTACAATGGATACTAATTTTAGTTCAAAAATTGCCCAGAATATAAAATTAGGAAATAATGCCCGAGCAAATGTAATAGCAAATGAGTTGTCTGCCATGAGAAGGTTGAGAAAAAATACCCAAAACGTCAGTTTAGCTTTAGAAGTCGTTGCTATACGATTTTCAACTATAACTGAATTTTCAATGATGATGGATACAATTAATCCCACTGTAGAAATGTTAATAGATATCCAAAAGGATCTTTCAAAAGCTGTGCCATCTGCCACTGAAGTTATATCTCAAGTTCATACTTTATCTAGTGACGTATTAATTAATTCTAACATTAATACTGATGTAGGTAAAATTGGTGCTGTAGTCGATAATGATGCATTATCTATATTAAGTGATGTTCAAAATAGTCTAGAGGATGAAGCAAAAGAAAAATTGCCTGAGGTGCCAGAATCTATTATTTCTAAAAGATCTCATATTAATTTAAAAGATGATATTATAAATAGTGGGCAAGTTTTACTAGAAAATTAGGCTTTTACTGTTCCATTAATTTTTAATATATTTTTTTATTAGTTTTATTTATATACCAATACTTGAACTGCTGTTTATATTGAGGATTACGTATCTGCCCGCGTCGGAAACTAAACGAGGTATTATGGAATCCACCTCCAAAAAAGTAAGAATGATTTTTTCAGTGATGGCAAGTCCCAATAGGATTGATATCTTGCGTATTCTAAATTCTAAAGGACCTTTAACTTATTCTGAATTAAAGTCATTAGCAGGGTTCCGATCTAAAAAGGAATCTGGAAAATTTGCCTACCATTTGAGAAAGTTGTTAAGGCAGTCATTGATAGGCCTAAATAAGGCGGAAAGACGATATGCCATTACTAATTTAGGGAAGCTGGTTTTAAATTTGGCACGACAAATAGAAGAAAAATCCATCATTGAAAGCGGGAAAATGTATGTGAGAACCAGTAATCAAAGCATTGAAGAGTTCAACCCCCATAAAATAATACAGTGCTTGGTGAGGGAAGCAAACATGTCACTAGAACAATCTACAAAAATTACAGAAGAAGCTGAAAATAAGATATATAAAACTCCCGCCTCTTATTTGACATCTAGTCTAATAAGAAACTGCGTTAACAATGTGCTGTTAGAGCATGGTTTAGAGGAACAAATGAATAAACTGGTTCGAATTGGTATTCCTATCTATGATTTAAATAAAAAGCTAAATAACAATACTGGTGTATTAAATAACGGTATTAATGATGTAGTTATTGATATTTCAAAAAGTGTTTTTTCTGATTATCTTAGAAATACTTTTCCTAAAGATATATTGGATATGCATTTTAATGGTGAAATTCATCTAGGTGATTTGGGCGATTGGGGTATATCACCCGATACTATTTTTATTGATATTGAAAATATATTGGAAAAAAGCATCCACCTAAATGTACAGTTTCCTTATTTGCCGCATATCTCGAAATTAGATGATGTAGGCATTGTTTTACCTCTTTTAGTTTCTATTTTTCAAAAGGAAGTCTCAAAAGAAATAGTGATTGAAAACGTTTTAAAATTGTTCGATGGTTTTTCTTCAATTAATGATATTCCTTTAACTTTTGCAAATTCTTTGCTAAAATCTTCTTTTTCTATTCATTCTCTTAATTCTCCATTTGTCACAATTGTTTTACCTGTAAAAAATAATGATGATATTTTGTTAAATGTTTTGAGCGGATACCTAATGTATCTTGAGAAGGTTTCCGTCTTAAAATTTGGAATACTTATTTCATTTTCAAATCATCTTCCTAATGATATTGTAGAGATGATAGCTAAAATTACAAGACTGGGTGGAAAGATTTCCTTATCACAATCATCTATACGAAACAGTAAAGGAGTTCTTAAGATACACAATGGCAATAATTTACCTGTAATATCATTACATTCTCTTTCGCTAAACCTTCCTCATTTAGCCTATCAATCAAATAAAGATGAGACTTATTTTAGGACGAAATTGGCGTTATTATTAAAACCTTCATTAAATGCCATGGTGTCAAAAAAAGACATGATCTTTGATAACATTAGGAAAGGCTTGCTGCCTGCCATATCTAATTCCCTTATGTTTCCACAATCAGGTTCTACTGATATACTCATCAATTTGACTGGTTTAAACGAATCTATTTTCAATATATTGGGATATTCAGATAACCGTGGAGAAGGCATTGAAATAGTTAGGAAAGTTATCAATACTGCTAATGATGTAGTTTCCCATTTTGATAAAAAAAATTATGATCATTTTGGAATTTCAATAATCAATGATAATAGTTCTAATCGCTTTCTTCAGCTAGATTCTGAAAAATTTGGTAGGATATCTCATACTTTTGGTTCGTATTCTCAGGGTCTAATTATTACCAAAAACGACCTTGATAAGGAAAACTCTGTATCTCGAAACTTACTTTTTTTAGATGGCTTGTTAACTGGTGGCTTTTCTGTCAAATTGGATACTACTGCATTGTCTTTGATTGATACAGTTGATTTATTGTCCAAATCTATCGATTTTATTTCTTATTTTGATATAGTTGATAAACAGGCTGTCTGTAGTATTTGTAGTTCCAGGGTATTAAACAATAATATATGTTCTGTATGCAAACATAACAATCTACTAAATTTAGCCTAAATATTGTAATAGGAATTTTTATTAAACGATATTATTAAAAATTTTTATTAAACGATATAGTTATTGTATTGTTATCTGTATGGCAGAAATTGATCTTCACAATTCAAAAAATGAATCTGTTTTACGTATTAAAAAAAGAAATGGCGCAATAGTGAATTTTGAGCAGTCTAAAATATCAAATGCAATATATAAAGCACTGGTTGCCGCTGGGAAAGCTGATCATAACCTATCTAACACACTTGCAACAAAACTATTTAATAAAATTATTAAAAGCGGATATGTAGGATCTGCCAATAAAGATCATGCCTTAAGCGTTGAAGATGTCCAAGACATGGTTGAATCGATTTTAATAGAGGAAGGTTTGGCCGAAACTGCTAAAGCCTACATATTATACCGACATGAAAGGCGAAAGATAAGAGAAATGAAGATGAAGGTATTAAATAAAAGAGATCTTGATGAAGTAGACAAATCGTTAGACATCAATTCTCTTAGAGTCTTATCTTCACGTTATCTGCTTCGAGACAATAATAATGAAATTATCGAAGGACCAAAACAACTTTTTGAACGTGTTGCAATCCTGGTTTCCATACCGGATATAATTCATGATGTTTCTGTTTTTGATTTAAATGGTAGTTATAAACAACCTTTAACAGAAGCAGAAAAATATTACGAAAAACTGGATGATTTTGACTATAAACTTAAAATTGGAAATTATTATTTAAACAAATTCCATTTTGAATCTCTAATCAGAACTTATGTTAATGAAGCAAAAATAGGCAGAATGAAAATAAGCTTTAAAGAATTATTGCGAATGATTGCTGAAGGAAAATTGGCCAGTTATGGCAATAAAATTTTTGAATATTATAATTTGATGGTTTTAGGGGAATTCCTTCCAAATACTCCTACTCTTATGAACTCGGGGGCTAGATTAGGACAATTATCTGCCTGTTTTGTTCTTGATATGCCTGATGATATGTACTCTATAATGAAATCATCCACTGACGCTGCAATGATTTTTAAGTCGGGAGGTGGCGTTGGAATCAATTATTCTACTTTAAGACCTGAAGGTGATATTGTAGCTTCAACTAGTGGTGTTGCATCAGGACCTGCGTCCTTTATGCAAATTATTGATACAGTAACTGATGTGGTTAAACAAGGTGGAAAAAGACGGGGTGCAAATATGGGCATTTTGGAAACCTGGCATCCCGATATTGAGAAATTTATTATAATGAAAACCAAACCCGGTCTATATGAGAACTTTAACGTTAGTGTTGGAGTTTGGTCTGATTTTTGGAAATCATTAGTAAATAAAGGGGATCATAAATATTCTTTGAGAAACCCTAGAACTAATGCACATATGAAAAGTATCGATTCTCATCAATTAATGGAGTTGATTGCATTAAGTGCATGGAAGAGTGCTGAACCCGGCGTTATATTCTTTGATAATATAAATAAATACAACCCATTAATTAAAGCCAAAGGTGGCCCTCTTAAGGCAACAAATCCCTGTGGAGAACAATCTTTATATCCGTATGAGTCTTGCAATTTGGGATCTATTAACCTTTCAAAATTTGTAAAAAGGAAGGCAGATGGGATGTATGAATTTGATTGGCAGAAATATGAGCAGTCTATTAGAGTCGCTACTAAATTTTTGGACAATATTATAGATGTCAATAAATATCCGGTTGATGAAATTGATGTAAATACAAAATTAACAAGGCGTATAGGATTAGGTATTATGGGTATTGCTGATTTGCTTTTCCTGCTACAAATTCCGTATAACTCCAAAGAGGGTTATGATTTTATGAGTAAACTCGCAGAAACATTATCGTATTTTAGTATGGATGAAAGTGTGGTTATTTCCAAATCTAGGGGCTCTTTTCCATTATTTGACGAAACGGATTACAAAACTGGATCTATTCCAATATCTGGATACTATGAAATCCCTAAAGACCTGCATTGTTTTGACTGGGATTCTTTAATAGAAAAAATCAAAAATCACGGTATTAGAAATTCTTGGACTACTACTATTGCACCTACAGGTACATTATCAATGATTGCAGACGTGTCAAATGGTGTAGAACCAGTTTTTGCTTTAGTATTTGAAAAACGTGTTACAGTGGGCAGATTCTTTTACACTAGTAAAATTTTTGAAAATGTGTTAAAGGAACATGGGCTATACAATGATGAAATTTTATTAAAAATTGCTAATAACTATGGTTCCGTACGTGGACTTGACGAAATCCCTGATTGGATACAAGATATTTTTGTTACTGCTATTGATGTTCACTGGGCTGAGCATTTGATGGCTCAAGCAGTATGGCAAAAATGGATTGGTAATGCAATTGCAAAAACAATAAACATGCCTGGTGATGCTACAGTTGAAGATGTAAAGTGTGCATATTTACTTGCTCATGAATTTGGCTTAAAAGGGGTTACTATCTATAGAGATGGTTCGAGAAATGAGCAAGTGTTACATATTACTGGTAGTGAGCGTGAGAAAAAATTTTTGGTCAAACCTAGTAAATTCTTATGCAATTATATTTTTAATAACGTTCATGAGCCCTATGTACTTGAACAAGTCACTCCTATTTTCAAAAACTATTTAGACAATAGTGATAGTCCTAATCTTAATAACAAACCGGAGCCATCTAATTTTGAAATCAACCCTCGAAACACTCCCTCAAGCCTATATGTTAATTTTGAACAGGAAAACAACAAAGTGTTATGTCCAACATGTAAAAACATTCTGATAATTACAGAGGGATGTAATATGTGTATTGAATGTGGGTTTAGTAGTTGTGCTTCAGGATAATTCTTTGACCAAATTCAAAAAAACATAAATTTTAGCATTTTTTTATTGTCTAATTATATATGACTGATAATAAATTTTTTAAGAGGGGTATTATTTCTATAAGGGATTTTACCATTGATGATTTTGCGTATCTATTTGAACTTACCGATAGAATACAAACTCTAACATCAAATGAACGAGGTGAGATTGCAAAAGGCCTAATACTTGGATACATTTTTTACGAATATAGCACAAGAACCAGATTGAGTTTTGAAGCTGCTATGGCATCTATCGGTGGCAGATCATTAGGAATATCGGATATCGACTCTTCATCTATTATGAAAGGTGAAAGTTATGCTGACACCATTAGAACAATATCTTTGTATTCTGATGTTATCTTAATACGTCACCCATCTGATGGTTCCAGCAGATATGCGAGTGAAATTTCAGATAAACCCGTGATAAACGGTGGTAGCGGAAGTGAAGAGCATCCTACACAGGCCATGCTGGATGTTTATACTATATTTAAAGAAAAGAAAAGAATTAATGGTCTGTCTATTGGAATCATTGGGGATTTAAAATATGGCCGTACTGTATATTCTTTAATATATGCATTATCCAATTATGATGTGAATATTCATCTGGTTTCTCCAACAATGCTGAAAATCAGAAATGAATCTATATACGATATTTCAAATAATATAAAGATGTTTCAACATACTGAACTAACCGATGATTTGCTAAAAAAATTAGATGTTATATATGTCACTAGAATTCAGAGGGAGCGATTTCCTGACCTACAGGAATACAAAAAAATTCAGGGATTATATACCATAGATGAGAATGTTCTCAAAAAGGCTAAATCTGATGTTGTGATTTTACATCCACTACCTAGAGTTGATGAAATATCACCAACTATTGATAACACTAAAAATGCTGTATATTTTAAACAGGCTGCTTATGGTAAGGAATTGAGATCTGCTCTTTTATATGCAATACTTCATGAGAATCCTTTTTAATTTATATCCATTGTTATGATTATTATTATAGCAAATATAGTTTATTTTTAAATTTATTGTTGCTAACATATTTTACTAAAATCAATTAAATTGGGGTTTTGTGTTACCATTATTAATATATTTAAAATTGCATAAACTGTGATAAACTTAACTTTTTTATATTGTATTGTATGTATTTTTTCAAAATATACTATCATTCATCTTATTTAGATGTGTTTCATTTACGTTTTACAAAACTGGATCTTTTTCTATTCTTATAGATTTATCTTAATAATGCACTCTTTATATTGTTATAAATCTCTATAAAAATAATAATGAGTATGGTTGATAAGGATCCTCTTCAAAATGGTGTAATTTTGATTTCAACATTCTCTGATGAGAAATCACTAATTGATCTATCTAATAGCCTAATATTGGAAAAAAGGGTTTGCGCATGTGTAAATTATACGGCGATAAAATCCATTTATATGTGGAACTCTAAACTGCATCATGAAAGGGAGTTTCTGGCATTTTTTAAAACTACCTCTGACCTTGCCGAAAAATTAAAAACCGAAATAGAGGATAATCATCCTTATGATGTTCCTGAAGCAGTGATCATTAAAATGAGTGATGTCTCTTCAGAATATTTTGATTGGATGTACAAAAATACACATGATATGACTGAAATTAGTTAATTTGATAGCGCAGTAAAGCAATGATTCCTCCAAGTGATGAGACTCTCATTCCAATGTCTGTTGATGAATCTGTTGCAAAAGTTTTTACATTTTTTTTGCTTTCAATTTCATTAAGCATTTTTATAAATTCATCTTCTTTCATCTCAAAAAAAACTTTATCAGAATATACTAGCTTATCTATAGCGTTTAATGAATTTGCATATCTTATTTCGTTTATTCCTATTGCAAACTTCTTTTCTCCTTTATTTATCTGATACATTATGTTGTCCAATATTGTTGAGACCGTGGCGATTTTACTATTTGCAAGAATCTCCTTCATTGCATCTGATCTTAGAAATACAAAAAAACCGTCTTCGCCAGAAGTTTCTATGCCCTCAGTCAATACAAGATCTTTGTATTCGTATGATTCTTTTTTTTCTTTTAAGAAATTGAGGAATTTTCTTTTTGTCTCTCCAGGGCCAAAAATTATTATTTTTATTCCAGTTTCTTCTTTATAGACGTCTAAAGAATTTTTGATATTTTCAAAATAACTTTTGATGTGCGTTTCGTTCTTTTGGTTTGCCGAATATCTTTTTCCGCTTTTTCCAGAGTATATGTTTGGAATAACCTTTAAACTTGTTCCAGTTAGTTTTGCTATGGATGTTTCCTCTGAATCCATCGAAATTAAGATATATTTAAATTCTGACATCGCACCTGTTATCAAATTTAAATAATCTTCAGTCCATCTTGCTTTTTCTAAAATTATTGTATCATTGATCTTTACTCCAATAGAATGGTATAAGCCCTTTGGAATAATTTCATTATTCGATGTAATTATTATGCCCGATATTTTTAACCTCTCTATTGTATTGTCAAAACTTATTTTTTCTATTCTTAAATTTATCTTAACTTTGATTCTTTCTCCTTTGTCTGGTCTGGTAAATTCTTTTTCTTGTTTTATAACTCTAGTAGTATCCGCAATTATGTTGTCTCCTATTTCCATTACTCTCCTTAAGTTAAAAAGATCATCTGGTTCCTCGGGTGTAATTGCTATTTTGTTCTCCGAATCTTTTAACCTATTTGTCTTCATATTTGTTGTAAATTAAAATTCCTTTTAGAATTTTATTATTTATTTCACAGGTTTTTGTTGCCTTTAAATATTTTAAGTCGCCGTTTTATAAATTTCATAATGCTTTCCAAAAAAGATTGGTCTACATAAACCGTTTAATCTAGTTTGACATAAATACAGTATGATGTGGTTAGCTGTTACTTGGACTTCGCAATTTTTTCATTATCATAATTAATCTTCTTTAACATGGCCAGCAACTATTATGCTATTTGTATTTCTATAGTTTGTGCCGGAAAAGTTAACTGTAATGCGCGTATATTGTAGAGTTGATACAATTTTAATTTAGATAAATATAACATACAGTGGTTTTTATTGTTGTTTTCTTATTATTTATGGCTTTATGATGCCGTATTTGTTAATATGCGAGGACAAACTCCTTACTCAAGATCTACTTCATCCTATCAGTAGGGCATTTCAATTCATCGTCTGTCCGACCGTTTGTATGCTTCTTTACTAATAAACTTTATCCATTATATTTTTCAATCCTTTTTCCGTCTTGCCATAAATATTTAAAATAGTCTTTTGCAAAACTTGCTAATCCTATGTGCTCTGCCCATATTGCAATTATGTCATAGTTGTTATTTTCATTGTTATCGTTTTTACCCTCACCAAGTAAAATTAACACCTGCTTTGAATCACCTATTACCCCTCCACCAAACATACTGTTTTTTAATCTAATTTCGGCAACCCTTGACATTGCTTTTACTATTTCTGCACTAGTCTCTTCAGATACTAAAATGATTATTCTCACACCTTTTTCAAAGAGTTCTCGCAGATATGGTTGAATAGATTTAATGACCGTATCTGGAATTTTTGGAATTGCAATTAAAAGTTCTTCTTTGGTGGATTGAATAATTTCAGTAACTTTAGCTGCTATGTTATATAGTCCACTTACTACCCATATGTCTGGTTTTTCTTTTAATCCTGTTTTCTCGTATATGGGCATTAATTCATTTATTATGATATTTCTGTTATTCCTGATATTGTTTTCCATTTCTACCATCATTGCCTCTACAGCGGTTGAGGGCGATTTAGGGAAGAAATTCTGAGGCCTTAAATTATCTGAGTAGGTCCATCCTCTTACATATAAGCTGTTTAAAACATCATATATCTTTGAATAAGGCACACCTGATCTTTTACTAATTTCTGCAGCAGTAGTTGCCCCTGTAGATAATAATGCTGTATAAACCCTTATTTCATAATTTGTTAATCCAAGGCTTTCCATAGATTTTTTTGCCTTGTCGCTAATTTCCATTGTTTTATGTGAATAATTTAAACAAAGATATTAAATCTATCTTTCCTTTTTGTTTACTGACTATACACCGTAGTATTTGTCAGATCATGTTTATAAAGCTAAAATATTAAAGAAAATAGGCCTATATATGGATCTAATACATATTTCTAATTTAACTAGTAAAACTGTTGGTTCTAAACGTACAATACGCTATACTCAGAGTATATGCCCGGATTGTAATATGATTCTGGATGCTGAAGTATTTGAGCGAGAGGGTAAGGTATTCATGACAAAAACTTGCCCTAGTCATGGTGAATGCGAGGAATTATACTTTGGTTCCTATGAGATGTATAAAAAGTTTAGTACTTATTGGATGGATGGAAAAGGAGCGCAATCTCCAAATGTCATGGTGGATAAATGTGCTTGCCCTACGAATTGTGGTCTATGTACAAATCATCTTTCTCATTCTGGACTAGCAAACATAATTGTAACTAATCGATGTGATCTTACGTGCTGGTATTGTTTCTTTTATGTAAAAAAGGGTTTAGAGGGTGCTTATCTGTATGAACCTAACCATGAACAAGTTCGTGCTATGATGAAGACTTTAAAATCGGAAAGACCAATTGCCGGTAATTCAATTCAAATTACAGGTGGCGAACCTATGCTAAGAGACGATTTGACTGCATTGATTAAAATTATGAAAGAGGAAGGTGTAGATCATGTACAACTCAATACCAATGGCATAAAGTTGGCTCTCTCTCCAGAGACCATGAGACAAATCAGAATGGCAGGTGTAAGCAACCTGTATCTGTCTTTTGATGGTGTAACCCCAAGAACCAATCCTAAAAATCACTGGGAGGTTCCATCTACTTTAGAATCTGCAAGAAAGTGTGGAATGACTGTCGTATTTGTACCGACAGTTATTAAATCTATCAATGACCATGAATTGGGGGGAATAATACGCTTTGCACAAAAGAATATGGATGTTGTCCATGCCGTAAACTTCCAACCTGTATCGCTAACTGGTAGAATGGGTAAAAAAGAAAGAGAAAAGTATAGAATTACTATTCCAGACTGTATTGAGAGAATTGAAGAACAAACCAATGGTGAAATATCAAAAGATGGTTGGTTCCCAGTTCCATCATGCATGCCGTTAACTAATGTTATAGAGGCATTTAGCAAAAAACCAAAATATGAATTATCTATCCATTTTGCATGCGGTGCAGGAACATATGTATTTGAAGATACCCAAACCAAAAAATTGACACCACTTACATCATTTGTTGATATTAAAGGATTGTTAGAATACTTTGAAGAAAAAACTGAGGAAATTAAATCCGGATCTAATAGATATTGGACTATGTTGGAAGTGATAAGAAAATTAAATCAATTTGTGGACAGATCAAAACAGCCTCATGGATTAGATTTGGGAAGAATGTTTTCTAGTATTCTGCTTAAACAAAACTTTGATTCTGTAGGCTCATGGCATGTAAGATCATTGTTTCTAGGGATGATGCATTTCCAAGATAAATATAACGAAGATTTAGAAAGGCTGCAAAGATGTGATATACATTACCTAACTCCTGATCTGCGTATTGTACCATTTTGTGCCTTTAATGTAATTCCTGAATGGTATAGGGATAGAATTCAAAAGAAATACAGTATTCCTGTGGAAGAATGGGAAAAAGAACATGGTCAAACTTTGGAAGCCGGTCTGTATCGTGGTATTATGAGAAAAGGAAAGTCTGAAGCTCAAATGGGTTGTGCAGTATCAGAGATGCATAAAGCCGCCTCAGAATCCGAAGATCACCGTGGAGTTGAACTGAGAAATGGGATGGCTGGTGCATAATCTCAATTCTCTTTCAAAATTAATTTAAGTAATAGTTAAAAAAAAAATATTACTAAAAATTTTATATATCAATTATATTTTCGATTGTTATTATTGTTTTGTATGTTTTTGTAGATAATTTTAAATAGCTTGAAAACATAGTATATGATGTAAATGCCGTCTTCATCAATAAATGCAATAACTAGAATGAGTGCAACTCTAAAGGATCTTTTTATTTACATATATGATTTGTCTCCCTTGGATATGGACTTGTTACTCACTTTGATTAAACACAACGATAAACAAATGACATTGGAAGATTTGTCTAAAGCTGTAAATAGAGATAAAAGCACTGTATTCAGATCGTTGCAAAAGCTAACTGGCTTGGGAATCTGTGTAAAGGAAAGTAGAACCCTTAAGGAAGGGGGTCATTTTCACGTATATTCTTCCATTTCTAGAGATATCTTTAAACTGGAAACAGAAAAACGTGTAAAAGAGTTGGAACAGAGTTTAAGGAGAATATTAAAGAAGTTTGAAGATGATCTAGATGTAATGTTGGATGATGTATATAAGAAAAAATAATATTATGTGCTGAATAGCGAATATCTATAGTTATGGATAGCATCAATTTTCATAATTTTGAAAATTTATTTGAAAATTCGGAACCAAAATCTATAGATATTTACATTAACTCATTTTCTTCTTTTCTGTTCTTAAAAAATAGTTTGTTTTACAATTCACTGAAATTAATTTCGAAAAAAAAAAGTTTTTCTAATGCCAGAATTTTGGTAGTATGTGATGATAATCAATTTGATTCAATTTGTGATCTGTTTTCATCAATCAACAATGTTTATATCAGTAATATTTCATCTTTTTCAGAACAACAAGAAAATCTGATAACAATCACCATTAACAAAAAAATACTGTATTTTTTTAAAATAAATTATGATGAAACTAAAAAAACATTTAATTGTAATTTGTATAATGTTATATTTGATGAATTGATATATTTTTTCTCGATTATATATGATATTCTCTGGTGTACTGTAGAAAAAAACAAATCACTGGAAAAAAGCAATATATTCCAACAAGATTTTATAGATATTGCTTCTCATCAATTACGGAATCCTATATTACCTATAATAGGATTTTCTAAAATTTTAAAGTCAAAAATAAAAGATTCGACCGTACTAGAATATATTGATATAATAATCAGAAATGGGGAAAAGTTAAGGGATGTCGCAAACGATATATTGGATATTTCTAGAATTGAAACAAATTCAATAAGAGTCAACAAAGAGTTTTTTGACATTGATAAAATTTTGTTTGATCTTATTAATGAATATCAGGATTTGGCCGTTAGAGAATCCGTTGATATTAAATTTATTTATTATGGCAAGCCAGGTTTAATAATTGAAGCCGATAAATCTTTGATTGCACAAGCATTTGATAATTTATTAAATAACTCTTATTTTTCCACAAAAAATAATCACGGACAGGAAATAACAATTAGCTTATCCCAAAAAAATACCTCCTCTGTTACTATAACTGTTGAAGATGAAGGACATCAAATGCAAATTAAAGATCTTAACCAGATATTCACAAAATTTTTTACAAAATCAATTGGAGGAACTGGCCTGGGATTGTTTATTTCTAAAAAACTATTTGACATTCATGGTGGAACTGTCGATATAAAAAATAGATCCCCTGATTTAGGGTTGAAGTTTACTATAGATCTCCCTATATCAAATCAGAAAATATCTTCTCGATCAATAGGAAACAAACTTTATGATAATAGAATATTGATTATAGATGAATCTTCTGAAAACCTACACCTCATCAAAAATAGAATTCAAGATTTGGGTTATGGGATAGATTGTTATGAGGATCCTTTAAATGCTGTTCAACATTTCGTCCCTGGTAAATATTCTTTGGTTTTTTTAGGTGTCGATATTAGGGGTTTTGATGGATTTGATCTGTATGATGAATTGAAAAAACGCGATAATGATGTCAAAGGCTATTTCATAACATCTAATAAAATAAATAAAGATGCAATAGATGTATTCTTCGATAAAGATATACAATATGATCAATTTATATACAAACCTCATCTGTTAGACTCCATAATAAAAATTATTAAAAACGAACATAACCGTTAGATTTAATAAATTATCAGAAAATTTTTCTATTTGTTATTTTTATTGTAATTTATATGAATGTTTTAATTATTGAAGATGATGCTGATATATGCCATTTGTACTCTATTTGGCTTCAAGAACTTGATTACAATTATGTTATTGCCAAAACTGTTGAAGACGGACTTTATGAGTATCGCAACTCACTAAAACAAAATTCTGCTAATCTAAATAATTTTGATTTAATTATACTGGATTATGATCTTCCGCCAAAAAAAGATTCTTCTCTATCAAATAAAAATGGCTTATATGTTGCGAAAGAAGTATTGGGTTTAAATAAAGATCAGAGAATAATATTTGCTTCAGCATGGCCCCAAAAAATTTTCAATGAATATATGGAAAGCTTGAAGTGTTTTATAGAAATCCTTCAAAAACCGTTTGAAAAAGATCTTTTTATTAAAATGATACAAGATACATTTGTTTTTGATACCCTAAAAAAGGTTGTAATAGATATGAGGAAAAATGATTTAAATTCAGACAAACCTACTCCTGAAAGTTATGTCAATCTTTTTGAACTTTTATGGAAATTACAAAAAGATACTTTTGATGGTCGTGGTAATTAACTTTTTTAATAAGATTTAATTTAAAGAATGGTTGAAATTTGATTATGTCTTCTATGAAGTACGTGCAAATAGATTTACAGGGTGATATTGCTGTTCTAAAAATACATAGACCAGAAGCACTTAATGCAATGAATTTGGATGTTATATCTGAATTATCTCGAGCAATAGATTTAATTTCTGTTGATCAAGGAATAAGGGTTTTGATTATTACTGGTTCGGGTGATCGATCTTTTTGTGCTGGCGCAGATATTTCATATATGGTCGATATCGATGCTGTTACTGCTGAAAAATATGCATCCTCTGCAC
>JACDHC010000112.1 GCA_013821245.1 Candidatus Nitrosopumilus sp. | reverse complement strand
AAAGGAGTTTCCTGTTAACTTTTCAAGATATGATTTAGTGTGTATGAATTGATACCTACCAACAAGATAAAGCTGTTTATAATATTGTAATCCGCCCGAATCTCTATAGCCTTGCCGGGTACTCCTGATATTTGTATTGTAGAATTAACAAAATAACAATGAATTTAAATTTAAGTATGTTAAACACAAATTGATTTTGTGATTAATAAAGATATGGCTCAATTTTTAATTGACAGTGTTATACCAATACGATTGTCCTGCTTATCTTCTTCAAATTGGCCTATAGTTGTCTCTTTATGGTATGTTTACTACAATGAGAAATTCTATTGTGCTACGCAAAATACATCCAAGATAATAAGTTACTTGAAACATTCACCAAAATGTGGATTTGAGATTGCAGGAGATCATTTTCCATATCGGGGAGTTAGAGGATATGGAAATGCATCAATACTTTATGATAAAGGTGAAGAAATTCTACGAATGCTGTTAGAAAAATATTTTAAAGGAAAAGAAACATCTGCATTATATAAACTATTATTATCAGAAAAACATCTGCAGAATGAAGTTGCGATTGAGATTGTGCCGGTTCGTACATTTGAATGGAACTTTAAAAAGAGAATGAGTGGCTAAATAATTTATGACTGGGATACGGTGGGACTCAAATCATTGATTTGAAAAATATCATCCGTACTTTGTGAAGGGTGCATGGCTGGGGGAAGGGTTTCGGAGTTGAATCTTTGCATTTGAGTCAAGTTACACCAATCTTTAATCATTTCAAATAATGCCAGAGATAATTACTGCTGCAAGATATTGCTATTTATTTCCCCAATTTCCAATAAGATATGGTATTCATTCTCTATGACAAAACTACCATTATGAAGTTAGTTTATTTGTTAAACAATGTGCTTGATCGTGGGAATGTCCATGAAAATGAAATAGGGATAATGTTAATTGCCGTAATTAGCGCAAAAGATCAACAAATGTGCGCTAAATTATTGTCATTGTTATGGATATCCATCTAAACATTTAGTTACTACTTCTATTCATCTAGAGATGAGAAATTCCAATGACGAAAGAGATTGATCCTGTAAAGTTCAGCGAACGAGAGTCGACTTTTCTGAAGGAACAGAGATTAGGCAGAATAGCTACCGTCTCTTTATCTATGCAACCTCATGTAGTGCCAGTGGCTTTCGAGTTTGATGGCAGCTATATCTTCTTTGGGGGATGGGACCTCAAAAACAGCCTCAAGTTTAGAAATATCCTGCAAAATAACAAGGTGGCGTTTGTGGTGGATGAATTGGTCTCGGTCAATCCATGGAAACCAAGAGGCGTAGAGATTAAAGGCATTGCAGAAATATTACGAGGAAATGATTACGTAAAGATAGTGCCAACCAAAAAGTCAAGCTGGGGAATGAGTGACAAATGATTTTATTCTTATGCATGTATATGATTATTGATAAAACAGACTGGTATCTCTATCAGTAAATTTATTTTGATCAGTATATTAGAGTTCAATATTGGTGGTGTATGTAAAGGGCCATTTCTTTTCTGATACTACGTAGCATTTTGTTTTATCTTGGTTAATCTATTGATTTGATATGATGTGTCCACTGAATATGACTGACGTGTGTTATGATGTGTAATGGTATGCTTGAGTTATTTTTATTAGATCTATTTAAAAAGCCATTTTTATTTATTTGATAGTGCTTATAAATTTGATTTGATTTTTTTATGTATTATACATTAATGTAAAATGGTGTTTCACTTTTACTATCCTAAAGTCTGTAACATTGTATATTTTGTATTTCAATTATGTAAAATGGTTGGTTAAACTAATTTGTTTAATCTGCGATTCATGAACCTAATTTGTATGGCCTCTTTTATTTGTTTTACATTTTATGCGTGCCGACAATGTTTTTAAATATTGCCAATAGTTATTAAATAGAATCGCCATTTGCCTGATAAAGAATCTATTTTAGACAAGAAACTCGAATCGGAAAAGCGGAAGAAAATGGTGGATGAGCAGAATACTGATTCAATAAATAATGTTATAGTTGATAAAGGTGATGGCTCACTAATAAACAAATCAATTGATGTATCTATTGACCCAAAAATAATTGTGGACAAGACCCAGGAAAGATTTTCTCGAGCATTGAAAAAGCGTTATCAATATGAATCAAACTTAAAACCTGCTCAGGATTTTCTTCTTGATCATGTGAATTCAAAGATTTCACTTGTGGTAATGTATGCTGATTTAGTTGGCTCAACCAATATGAGCATGACTTTACCTATCGATAAAATGGTCACAATAATAAGGGGATTTGCATATGAGATGTCCAACATAATTCACCTCTATGAAGGTTATGTATTGAAGTATGTAGGCGATGCAGTAATAGCTTTTTTTCCATCAATCGGCAACAAGTTGCCCGCTTGTGATAGGGCATTACAATGTGCAAAGTCAATGATAACTATAATAGAAAAAGGAATCAGTCCAGTACTGAATCAGCAGAATTATCCAGATCTAAAAGTAAAAATTGGCTTGGATGAGGGAGAAAATGTAATTATCCAGCATGGACATGATAAAAGCTCCCAAATTGACATCCTTGGCTATACTATGAATAAAACTGCAAAAATTACTTCATTAACATATCCAAATACAATTATGATCTCCGAAGATGTCTACACTGTTTTGCTTCCTCAAATGAGAAATATGTTTAAAGAAGTTAAATTTGGAAATGAACGGTGGAAATACGTCCATAGTAAAACTGGACAACCCTACAAACTCTATTCAGACATGTAGAAAAATTTATTTCTAAACTTTAAGCCGTCAAATAGCATACCAATCTTTATTGCATATGTTTTTGATATATAATCTCGTTTCCTTTTTGGATTTTTATTATTCTTGTGATTGGAATCAATTGAAAGTTTTCTGAAAGAATAATGAAGTCTCTTAGTTTGACCTGTTTAAAATTCTCAAAATCTCTATAGGTAATGGTATAATTTGAAGCGTTGTCTGCGTACAGGGCTTTGCTAAAAATTTCCTCTATTTTACCTTTTTTAACCATATAAACATAAAAAATTATTAGGGAACTTTAATGTGCTTCGTGATTATGCTTATCTAGTTCTTCAAGTGTATCAAATGCAGCACCGCATTGACAATCATATTTCTTACTATCTTGAGACATTACATTATTATCATGAACAAACTATTTATAGTTATTAACCATTCGCAGTATTTATAAAATGGGAATTTATAGGTTATTTGATATAGTTTTGCCGGCACATCCACTTTTCGCTTAACAATGAATTGTTTGTGTTTATCATAATTCCAATTAGTCTTTCATATCCCATGGATAGACGTCACTATTTAATTTCTTTGTCCTTTTGATAGGGGGGGGGGTAATTTACCTAAAATCAGGCTTTTTAAGAAATAATAATCTCATTTATGGGTATATACTATATTCTTGATATTCAATTAAAACTAGTTTTTATTGTTATTCATCTGCTGCTCTTTAATTTGAAAGTAACACCTAAACCATCCACTAGCCTTTTTCGCTACTTCTTCTAATTTTCCCTGTTCTTCAAATAAATGACTTGCTCCTGGTATAATCACTATTTTTTTCTTTTCCACTTTCTCTAGATGAGTATCTAGCACTTTTTTATTAAATTCGATAATTTGTTTATCTTTTTCCCCTACTATAAATAAAGTTGGACAATTTACACTGTTTAACGACGAGTATTTGGAAGATAAGTCCACCCTTCCACCTCTAGATACAATGGCGCTAATGTTATCCGGTCGTTTATCTGCTGCAATCAAAGTTGCTGCCGCTCCGGTACTGGCTCCAAAGTATCCTAATATCATTTTCTTTGTATTTTCTTGCTTAAGAATCCAATCTGTGACAGATATCAGTCTATCTGCTAAAAGGTCAATGTTAAATCTGTACTCTCCTGTCAACACGTCCACTTTCTCCTCCTCCTCTGTGAGAAGGTCTAACAGCAATGTAGCGACCCCATCGTTATTTAGGACTTCAGCAACGTATTGGTTTCTAGGACTATGCCTTCCACTGCCACTCCCATGTGCAAATATCACAAGCCCTTTGGAATCTTTTGGGACTGTTAAGTTGCCCTCTATCTTAGAATCGTTAGAATCTTCCTTTATGGGTATTATAATGGAGTTTTCATTTATTTTATGATTCATATTTTTTTATCCAATAAAATATTGTTTATTTTAAAAGATATAATTTTCTATTTGGCTTTTGATTTACAATCTTTTTTATTGACTGTTACAAATGCAATCTCTAAATATTGGTATATTGAATTTTAACCATGCAGTTATTTTCCCAAACGTGTTTCTTGTAAACAAAAACATGTTATCCATATACAATGAAATTTAATATGACAAAAAATTTTAGAGACTGGATTAAAAATATTGTATTATATCAATGAGTTACAAAATAAAAGAAGAAAGCCATCCAAGACATAAGGAATCAAGAAATACAGAAAACGTCCTTGTTATGCAAGGAGGTGGCTCCCTAGGAGCTTTTGCATGTGGTGTATATAAAGCACTAGTAAAACAAAACGTCCGAATAGATATAGCTGCCGGTACTTCGATAGGAGCTGTAAATGCAGCAATAATTGTGGGAAGCAAAACCGATAGTCCAGAAAAAGATCTCGAAGATTTTTGGATGGAGATTGGAGAAAGCAGTGTTCAAATTATTCCCGATTTGTTCATTTACGATTGGGATGGCCATGATAAAAAATATTTGTTAAAGAGAATATCCTCTGCTTCCATAAATGCTGCGATTTTTGGGGTTCCAAAGATGTTTGTTCCTCGATGGCAGTGGTGGAATGTTGGCAACACAATAGGTACTATGCCTACAGGAGAAGAATATTTTAACCCTCGGAATTGGACATATGTATATGATCATTCCCCGTTGGCTAAGACTCTTGATAAATACATTGATTATAAAAAGCTAAACCTTGCCGCAACCAGAGAGGAATTACCCTCTGTCCTTCGGCTTATTATAACCGCAGTAGATGTAATGACCGCAAAACCCCTTGTTTTTGATAATACCAATATTGAGATCAAAGCAAAACACATTCTTGCCAGCGCAGGGTATCCGACCTATGGATTTCCATGGGTTAAAGTTGAAGATGATGTTTATGCTTGGGATGGTAGCTTGCTGAGCAATACTCCAATAAGAGAGGTACTTTATGTTTCACCAAGAAACGATAAAAACATATTCATAGTTGAAAATTACCCTCAAAAAATCGATAGACTTCCTTCTAACCTGATTGAGGTTACCAACCGTTACAAGGATATTTTGTTCAGCGATAAGGACATGTTCAACATACAAATGTCAAAGTTGATAACAAGACAAATACAACTTATAGAACGGCTCTATGATATATTTGAGAATTTTACCGACGACTCTAGAATTAGCCCTAACGAAGTAAAAAAGATAAAGGAAGAGTACAAAAACTTGATAGAAAACTATGGCGCAGAGATAAAATCAGTTACCCGGATAATTAGGAGTGAAATAGAATCACCAAATATTTTAAAAAATGCAGATTTTTCTTCTAAAACCATAAAAGAGTTAATAAGGCAAGGCGAAAGGAAAACCTTGGAAAAGTTATCTTATTGTGAATCAATGGACTATGATTTTAACAGTTGAGTTTACTGTGAATGTGTTATTGCCTTGATACAAAAATACAAAACCCTTATTTGACCATATAAATAAAATCGTCATTGTGCATAATTGTTTTGTCAAAGTTTTCTATTACTAATGGATTTTTTGTTTTACTGGCACCTAATTTCTATATAGTTCATTGGAAGGGATAATAAACTTACATAACAGAATAAAGATTTTATTATGGAGATTTAAGCTCTCAAATAGATATCTGATTTATTTGTCTATGTGGTATTACGATAATTTATCTTTCTCTTTTGATCTATTAGCATTGTATGATTGTTATTACACAAATCATGTAATCAAGATCTAGATTGATTGAATATATTAATGCGATAAATTAAAAGGTGCGTTTTACTTATCTATACATAAAAGTAAATAAAAAAAATGAAAGAATATTATTCCTATTACGAGAATACCGATAAAGATGATGCTGATAAAACCAATCCTGCCACGTCCTCACAAGCATCAAGTACAGATAAACTTCAGCAGCAGCTATATTGTGGTAAGTTAACACGTGTTAAAGATTTTAATGAAACATTTGAATTAGTCAAATTAGCTGTTGATACTAAATTTAAAATGCATAGGGCTGGATTAAGCTTGGTGTTGCAGGTATTACCAACACAGCCTGGTGCTTATCATGTTTTGGGCTCTAATATGATCATAATGAATAAACGGATCTTGGACATAATAAAATCAAAGAAATCTCTGTTAGAATATAACGCGTATTTGTTCATGGTATTGTGCCATGAGTATTTACATAGCTTTGGCATAATAGATGAAAACCAAGTGAGAAGAATGACCTACCATCTATGTATGTCTTTGTTAGGTGAAACTCATCCTTCAACACAGATGGCTAGATACCAACCATGGAAAGTTTTTCCGGAACTACAATTATATCAATCAAGCACTGTTGAAAATAACTTTGAGATTATAAAAAACTTTGACAAAACCACACAGTCCTATATCAATTAATTTATTTATTAATATTGCGAATAAAACCAAAACG
>JACDHC010000298.1 GCA_013821245.1 Candidatus Nitrosopumilus sp. | reverse complement strand
AAAAAGCAATATGAAAAAAAACACAAACCCCAAAGAACTTTTTCCTTTTATTTTATGATTTCGTCCCAACAAAAACATCTATAATAATTAATAGATATTATATTACTTTAATGTTATAATGCAAAAATTCTCTTATAGGGCATCAGCAGCCTTTATGCGAATCGGGCATAATTAATCCTAATCCGCGCATCTCTTTAACTTTTTACTTTTTCATTTGCAAAATCATCTGACGTAATTGCTCATTTTCACTTTTAACGTTCCTCATTTCTAAAGAGATTTTTTCTAAAACAGAATAAATATCGGCCATTATATCGGCATTTTTGCTAAGAGTATTCGCTATTACTCTCTGTGGTTCATTGATGGAGTGATTTTCCGCAATTTCTTTAAAATGTTGACTCATTTTGTTTAAGTAAACTTTTTTTGCATCAATTGAGTTATCGGTCATGCTTTAACTTTTATGTTGACATATATAAATTGGAAAAAGTCTGAAATTTCTAATTTTACATCATGGCATATAAACACGGGACTTTAAATGGTTATAATGGCAGATAAGCAAAAATAAAAACAAAATCAATGTTGTTTAATATATGACAGTGGAATATGGAGGGCAACAACATTGCCATAAACATTCAAGACAGCACACATTCCAATTAGAGTAACAGCACATGGGACTTAACAATTATGAGCTGCTTTTGGGTTAATTTATGGTGTGTTTACAAATAAGATGACAAACTCTAAAATATTAGTAAGTAGATGGTTTATTGTTATGCTCACAGCTAAACGATTTGTTTCTCCAAGCCTTTTCGTTGTTTGTTCTTCTATAGCCTTTGCTTTTGCTTTTATCTTTTATAGCATCCCAACATCAGTAGCTCAAACATCCGCCCCACCAAGCCTGCTAAGTTATGAGAATCCTAACTATGGAATAAAAATTCAGTATCCAAATGATTGGACTGCTTCCCCTAGTGGAATTCCAGTGTATAACGGCATTATAGGATTTTATCCTCCTTTGAAAAACATTACTGATATACCGACTGCAAGTGTTAAATTATTGGTAACTACTTATGCACCCACCATCTCCTTGGATGACTATACAAAGGCAACTATTGGAGCGTTAGAACAACAAGGAATTAAGATTGATGAATCCAATCCTAATACATTGGCAGGTAAACCCGGTCACAGGATAACATATTCACCATCCAATCAGGAAACTCCAAACGCACCAGTAAATTTCAAAGTTATGGAAACATGGACAGTTATGGAAAATAAGGTATATCTGATCTCTTTTAGTGCTGATTCACAAAAATTTGCAAGTTACTTGCCAACAGTGCAGAAAATGCTTGATTCAATGCAAATTCAGCCGCCATTAGCTTAAAATCATTTTTTTGTCCTTTCTTTTTAACCATCATCATTAAGAAAAGTTATCTATATGGTATATCTATTTGAGTTATTAGTAACATTTTGGTGAAAGACGTAAAAACAATAAAATAAAGAAAAGGAAAATAGCAAAAATAAGGTTTTTGCTCTTATCTTAGCTCCCACACCCTAGTCAGAGTGTTCTTTGAGGCATCCACCTCAAATGAGAATACCGCGGGCATACTATCAAGATAAGCTAGACCACCTACAGGTGACAATGTATTAAAAAACATCGACCCATGAAATATTATTTTTCCTTGAGGAGTCATAGTTCCTATCTGCTGAGATGTCCATGTGAGCATCTCGTTATTTGGGCCTGTAATTACGCCTTTTCCCTCCCCATAGAGCACCCCGTTTGCTTTTGGAGTGGATGTGTATGTTCCGATTTCTGTGGCTTTAACGCTATTTGCGCCTATGCTTATGGTATCATTTGATGAGAATGATGTTTGGATGGTTGGACCCTGTATTACCGTTTGGCTATTAATTTCACCTACGCCTTCATAGATTAACTTTCCAATTGTTACATTTCCATCTCTGTTTGTAGCGTTAAAAGATGAAATAACATTACTGCCTGTCTCTTGTGCTCTTGCGAACATGCTATCAGTAAAGACCGCAAAACCTACTGAAATAGATGTTACAACAAGTATCAATAATGCAACATTTGTCGACTTCATTATTATCTAAACTATCAACAGTTGCATCATATATAAAAATGAGTTTTTCATTACAATGATTTGGGCAATTGACTAACACTAATTGATTATTGTAAGGACAATACATCGTTTATGCAAAATTACTTGATAAACAGGTTTTTGAGAAAACAAATAATTGGCACATACAATAATAAACTAACTT
>JACDHC010000297.1 GCA_013821245.1 Candidatus Nitrosopumilus sp. | reverse complement strand
GATAAAAGGTTAAAAATAATTTTAAAACACAATGTATGTTTTGTAATTCCTTAAAATAAAATGTATATATAGATTTTCAAATCACATAAAAACAAATATCAACAATGATAAAACCATTATTCCCTTCTGAATTCGTCACAAAAAAAAAATCAAATGGAATGTCAAAATGAATAACAAAGACACTGTTTTGATAGTTAATCCAAATTCCAATAGTGGACTGACTGGTAAAAACTGGGAATCCATATATCAAACACTTTGTGAATCATTTGGAAAGGATTTGGAGGTTGCATTCACAAAAAAAAGTGGTGATGGAACCGAGTTATCCAGAGCCTACTTGAAAAAAGGCTTTAAGAACATTATACCTATTGGTGGCGATGGAATGATAAACGAAGTAGCAAACGGATTTTTTGAGGAAAACAATAAGATAAATTACAACTTTGATATAAAAGTCCAAGACGACAATAATGACTATTTATCATTAATGCCCCTAAAACCTATAAACCCAGAAGCAATAATGACAGTACTACCTAGTGGAACAAGAAATGTATTGATACAGTCCCTTGACTTGCCTAATGACTTTAAGGAATGCTGCACAGCTTTAGGTAACTGTAAAACATTCAAAAAAATAGATGTCATATTCGCCCTGGTTACTGACTCGGAGGATTCATCTAAAAATGTGATGAGGATTTTTCTCAATGCCGCGGAGATAGGCATCGGTGCAGAAATAATTAGTAAAGCAAAAGAAATACGGAATAAAGTTAACAACAGGCTTTTATCCACAATCGCCGGATTAATAACCACTGTACCGACCTTTAAAAGTGATGTTTGTGAAATAACAATAGGCCTAAACAAAGAAAGCGGTATTGATGACAAAGTCATTACTAAAATGACTATGGGTATTATAGCTAATGGCAGGTTTCTTGGTGGTGGAGTTCAGGCCGCAACAAATGCCAGCATTAATGATGGATTGCTAGATATAGTAATAATAAGAAACTCCGACGGTTTGGGGATTGTAAACGAGATTATCAGCTTGAAAATAGAAGATCAATCCAAATCAGAGAGTGGAGGTGGTGTTGGTGGAAATAACATTTACTATACCCAATCAAAGAATGTTTCAATTGCCACAACAGGCGACAAAAACATTATTGTTACTTTAGATGGTGAACCAGCTGGTATTCTTCCGGCATTTTTCAAAATATTTCCAAATTACCTAAACGTTAGGATTTGACATTTCGTTTATTTTGGATATTTTTTAGCGATTTTATCTAATGGTAAGTATAATTACATTCTTATTGCTTTACAGCTGTGATTTTAATCCCTTAACCAAAACAGCAATTGATTAAAAAATGTGGGCTCCAGATAATTTAGATTCAGGTTCACAATTCCACATGTTAGGCAATAACGTTACTTACAACTATAAAAAATAGCTAAAAACACTTTCAAATCCCTTTTCACCATAACATATGTTTTTTTAACACATGGAGCACAGACGTTAAAGTAATGATGAAATCATTTGATTCACTGTTAATCGGAGTATAAAACCTACTTTATGGCATTACTTGCAGCCTATTTTCTTTTCTTTCATTAAATTTACTTGCATTCCAAGATAATTGCCCGCTAATAGATGATGCTGGCATATGCAATAAACAATAACTTCTGAGTTAGGTAGCAGCAGCATATCCAATCCAATGATTCTGGCAATTTTTTACCCATTTTGTCCAGAATATCAATAAAGATTTACCATTTCCAGCCATCCAGATGTTACATATATCCATTAGCATAATGATATTGTGCAAACCACCTTCAACATCAAACCCAATTTCAGTTGAAACAATAATTGTGACCAGTAACCATGATGTTGCATATTGCCAATCTGTGTGGTGAATATGCGTAGTATACGTCAATAGAATTGCGAAATGATGCAGGTTGTTTTGGTATTGAATTGCTTCTCACCATCACTAAAGGTAATGGTAAATTGGATGAGGCAAATTCACAGTTTTAACTAAAGCATATTGCTTTAGAGTTGGTCACTTTTTGAAATTTTTTGTTATTTGGGAAATAAAAAGATTTGTTTATTTAATTTATCCATATTATCATTAGCTATATTTATTACCTAACTTGTAATTTGTGATAGATAGCTATACACTTATTTACCTCTTTGATTGCCCCATAACAAAACCTGTAAACGTGTAGAAAAAGCAATGTTATTTTTCTTTGCGTAATTGGTTATCCATCTACTTTTATCTAGCATACTTTCTTTGGTGGTTCCCTGTGG
>JACDHC010000111.1 GCA_013821245.1 Candidatus Nitrosopumilus sp. | reverse complement strand
CTTCTGGAAACAATCAGGATAGGGCTGCGGGTACTGCTAACACCGGTATTATTGGTCCTAGCGACAGCGATGGAAAGCAAGCCAGTGACGACATTGTCCTACTTAGCCAAGGATACAATAATGGAGAGTTTTTCGATAAAATTGCTGGAGAGGTCCTAAACAATGGCAGTGGAACTGCTGAATTTGTTAAAGTAACCGTCTCTTTTTATGATGGCGGTGGAGCAATTCTAGGATCAGAAACGACTTATGCATATCCCTCCACAATACATCCTGGAGACAAATCACCATTTAATATTTTTATTACAAATAATGCAGTTAAAGACGCTACAGAAACATATGAGTTCACTCTTCAATGGAAAGGCACCAATGGAACTGATCAGTCTGTCCAAATAACAGGATATCCGGCCCAAGATAGTGAATCAAGTTCTGACAATGGCAACAATGGCAACAATGGCAGTATCATGGATTTACTAATCAGGTATATGGCCACCGAAAGAGAGTAATGTTCTGATTCCATTAATTCAGTTGATACTCCTCGAGTGCAGTTATGACAACAATGGAGTAAACAAGTGCAATCTTTGAAGAAAGTTGAATAAAGTAAAAAAATAAACTGGATAAGCTAAATGCGTTGGACAATCGCCACTGACACCACTAGTGCCTTATTATCTAATATCCTTTATTGTGTTAATATGTGTTTGATATATAATAGATCAAAAAATTAAGGTTGGTGTGAAGTTTATTCTTTTATTTTTACCTCATTAATGAAGAAGGTGCTGAATTCGTCCTCAACAGCTTCTACAACAAGATTGTACTTTCCTTTATCGATATTTTTTGAAATAGTTGCTTCAACCTTACAATCGGACAATTTAAAAAAGGTTTCCTCAAGGTCAACACATTCATCTGCAATGGTTTTAAAAGACGATGGTCTAGGATTTTGCACCAGGTTTAATGCAATATCTCTATCTTTTTCATCTTTATCCACAAGAACTACTTCTATTCCGTCAAAGTCTCCTCCACATTCCTTCATTACACAGTCAAATTTTATAGTTATATCCTCTCCTGTATGTAATCTCAAGTTTTTAGCATCTTTTGCATCGCCAAACTTGATAATGCCATATGTATTACAACCATCCAAACTTTCATCATTTATGCCTACACGATAGTCTGCATCAATTCTGTATTTTTTATCATCTGTTTTGATTATAGCTTGATGGCTGAATCCCCGATCTGCCGTTCTCTCGTCAGTTACTATTTTGCAACCATCCTCTTCTGTTGCATTCGCTACTTGGGAAAGTGAAAATACGCCAATATTAAGTACAAGCACCGCTAGTGCTGCAATGGATATTTCTACAGATATTTTTTTCATAAAATACATATGGTATCTTTTCATAAAATAGTTTTTGGAATATTATTTAGTACAATTTTTCTGTAAATTTTTTCCCAATGTCACACAAAACCCTTTTTATGCAATGATCGTAAAATAAAGACGGCTTTTACAATTCAAATGCATTATTTGACATTGCTGTCTGAAGTACATATAATAGATGAAAAATCCTCATTAACTCAAAATATTTAACATCATAATCAATTACTTGCAAATGTTTGTATGGTGGTTTTTGTTTGAGAACCGTTTAAAGAAAATACTTGAGTCGGGATTCATCCGTCATAGGGTGTCAGGGTTATCAGGGTTGTTGCTACTGTTTTTCCAGCAAAACACAATGCTAATCATAGGCTATATAGTCGTATCAGATCAGTATAGATTATCAGTACGAAAACCCGAACAACCCTGACATAATAGCAAGATAACAATCGCTTTAAACTAAATCGCCTGACACGTTAATGTATTTTAACAATTATCAAGCATGACTAGCGGTTGCTGCCACTTTTGTTTATTGTGAACTTAATCTATACCCATCTACAATCAAGCATGTCTACTGAATGGACTTTAGATTAGTTAAGTGCAGATACTGAAATGAGTGAAAACAGCATTATGGATTTTATGGGTTAGCGGCGGCCACAAGGCCGCAGTATGGGATATTGTCCTGGTCCAAATGCTGTTATATTGTTTAATCAGTGGCAAGGTGGACATTATTCATTCGCTTATATCTGATTGGCAGACTTTGCATTTGAACTCGATTGCAATATTTTTAAGTATAGAAAATACCTTTTTGTTTATGGTAGAAGATGAGATAACCTGTATAAAAACAGACGATAGCGACACTATTACACATGTGGGTTTAAGGAAAGGCAGCACCAAACCCATATCCATCATTGTTCATCTAATGCATCATGAAGGTTATTCCTTCTATACTCTAAAAGATGGCATGCGAAAGGAAGTTTATCACAAATCTTCCGTGGACGGTAAAGCGTTTTTAACAATTGATCCAGATAGCTCACTTATAGACTCACTTAAATTTCTGCCAGAGTGTTAGCGGCGGCCACAATGGCTGCCGTATGAGAACTGCCATGATCCACTGCTGACTAGGACTTTGAATCCAACAGTGCAAAGTCATAAGATCCTTGACAAGATATAGAGAGGAAACCTAGACCCTGCTGAAGATGTAATGGCGCCTCCGAATTTGCGCCAGGTCAGAGAATGCCCAATTTGGTGATATAGGCTAATAGTCTCCATTATCTTTTACATTACAAACTGACACCCATTAACCAAAAAAAAACATTTAATACTTTTTGTCATCTACCTAACACATGTCTCTTCTCTCAAAGTCAGAGATCCAATACTTGCAAGGTCAGAAGAAGGTTTCAAGGTCATACGAGTACAAGTTAAAGTCCATTATCAAGAAGAAGGTGTCCAACCTTATGGACAAGGAGATTCCCTTGTTGTCATCCTTGTTTCCTAACCCAGATCTTACTGAATTCGGTAAGATGTTTGACGAATTCAAAGAAAAGGATCTTACCAAAATTAGTAAGGCACCCAAACCAGCAAAACCAGATGTAAGGCCAAACGATGTTGTTGGCAATTTGCATCCAAAAATGCAGTGTAGAAAAAATAAGAAAGGATTTTATAATATCCTTAAAATACACAGATTGAAGCTCCGGTGGTGTAGAAGCGCCAATAGCTGCACAGTCCGGTCAAGCATTTCGCCCTTTCAAGGCGACGATCCCGGGTTCAAATCCCGGCCGGAGCATCGCAATAAATGTATACTTATCCAAAGATAATGGTATTGCTCAATAGTTTTATAGCTAACTTACCATCAGATGAAGACAAACAACTTTTATCCAGAATGGTTTCTAAGTGCTACCACATACATAATAAATCAATAATGGCGATGGAAAAGGATGACTCATGCTTGACTATACCTTTGATTATGGCTTTGCTTGTAGATCAACAATCAATGATCGACAGATTGAGTGACAATAACAATAGTTGAAAAACGGATTTGTCAAAAAGTTAAATTTAGTTACTTTGTTAATGAGGTTACCAATGATCTTTCCAACTTCATCCAAATGTCAGGTCATGGTATATATGGTATCTAGGTTTTGAAAATAGGCGTTTTTGAAACGGGCGGCTTCGTAAATAACGCTTATGCTTTTTTATGGTTGTTAAAGATGTCAAGCTGTTGCTAGTACTATTCTAGAATATTTTAGATATTCAACCATTTCATCATAAGTTTTACAATAATAACAGGTATAACCCTTATAACATATCCACATTCAATAGTATTTGCACAGGCAACGGGAACAACACCTATTGCAACTGCAAATTTCACTGGTGTTGTTACAAAAGTCATTGACGGCAATACCCAAAATGTAAAGACTATTGACGGAAAAACAATAGCGATAAGGCTTGCATTGGTAGACGCTCCAAAGACCAATGAACTTGGATACATTCAAGTAGGTAATTTTGTATCCCATAATTGTCCTAACAAGGCAGCAGAGGTAGATCCTGATAATAACCAAGGTCCATCATTTGGAAGGCTTGTTGCCGTAGTTTACTATGATAATCTCAATATCAACGACTTGGTTATTGCTAGTGGTTTAGCCACCATTTACAACAGTTTTTGCAGTGTTTCAGAATTTGCGGATACTGTTTGGGCTCAAAAGTATGGATGTAGCAGTGGCAGTGGCAGTGGCAGTGGCAGTGGCAGTGGCAGTGGAACAACTCATACAAGATACACTTTCTCTTCCTCGTCTTCTGAATCCTCAGGTAGAGAACAAGACGGTAAACAGCTTCAATTAGACAGCAGGATAACAAAAAATCCAATTGTTAGAGGAAACATTCAGGCAATAACAACAGAGGTTTTAGATGCAAAATCAAAAAACAAAGTTTCTGTTGCATCAATTGAAGGAATGACATATATACAAAAACAAATAAAATGTCGTTCACATGGGTTACCAATAGTTCGGGTAAAACTAATTATTATTGGAAAATAGGTCCATCTTCAAATCCCGGAACTTTTAGAATAGATGTCAAAGCATCAGTTGATGAATATGGTTCTGTTCCGAAATCAATCTCATTCCAAGTGATTGATAAACCAACTGCTTTAGGCAGCAGTCAGCAAAACTCAACATTATGACAACAAGGACCAACATTAAATCAAACGTCATTGGTATCAAACACGATAATAGTAGTCTTAACAATCCTTACTTATCAACAGCTAATAATAGAGGCAATGATAATGGGACTAATAATAATATCAAACCCATAATAGGTTGCTTGTCAAACCAAATTTTAGAAAACGGCCAATGTGTGGGCACCTCCCGAGGAGAACAACTCGACAGTGTTTGTCAATCCAATGATCCCAATTGCCCTAAACTTGTCTGCCCACCAACTGGATATGAAAAAGGCTCCGATCCCATAACCTAATCAGTACCTAAAGCTATTGATGTGCAAGTATCTAGCATTGTTGAATATGATGGAACAAGGGTAAATGGGAATGACAATGGAGAAGGCACCGATGAAGACAAGACTCTTGGTTTTGTAGGCAATGACGATGCTAATGATCAAACATATGACAATAAAGAAAGTGTAATTGATGCATTTATTGAAGATGAAGAGAATAATGGTGATGACACAAATGATGGTGATACGGGCAGTATTGACGAATGCGGTGGCGGCGGAGATGACGGCGGAGATGACGGCGGAGATGACGGCGGAGGTAGTAGTGATGAATAGAAAAATACTTTGATCATAATTATGGGCTCCATCTTAATACATTTACCGACAAACACACTAAGGGCGACAAAGAAGCCTAGCCATACAAGTGATTATATAAATGTTATAAAGGCGGGTTTACATATACTCAATTGTATCTAACTTTACGGGAAATGGGGATGGAACAATGTCTCTTGAGACATCAGACCCGTAATAATTAACCTTAAGTATATCTATCGCTGATCCAATATAAACACTGTTGTAGATTATAACGTAAAATCCTACGTAGATGGCAGATTGTATCAACGTATATGCTGGCTATGGCAACAATAGCATTATCTTCTCTAACACCAGTCTCCATAATTGTCCATTAGCCGGATTATTCAAAAGTTGTCTTGAGATTGTCATCTTAGAGTGTTCTAATGTTTTTTGCTGCTGCAATTGCAATTATTTAGTTTCACTGCAATTAGATGCAATATTATAAAGTTTGATGGTGTATTCAGAATAAATGATAAACATATTTACCCAATCAATGGGTATCAGATGGTCTTTCTGTTTGAGCAACTAGACCTCCACATTCACCAATTCAATATTAAGCCTGTTTAATGTTTTTTCTGTTTTTTTATGTATGGCCCTTTTATAAAACTCTACCATCATAATTTTTAGAGCACCTGTTATTCTGAAAGCAATTGCAGTAAATGTAGTATAGTCATTCTGCGATTTATGAAAGCATAAAAAATATTTATACAAAAAATGCTAGAACTATATTTAATTTAAATATTATTCGATTTTTATATAAATTATTATATCATAATCTTATTTATTTGTAAAACTTAGTTTTTAGGCTATGCTACCAAAAGCGTTGATAATGACGAAACAGTGTAGGTTAAAATGCTCTATGTGTTATTTATTTCGGTTTATTGCTACTGGCATATTTAATGTTACATCATTAAGGACTATCTAATATAATAACAGATGCTAAACAATAATAATACAAACTCAAAATACACCCAGCCATCCTAAAATAATACATTTAAACTAGAATTGATTTTAAAGTACTTTTAGAATAATTAAAGATTATTGTATTCTCAAGTTAAATGTCAATTTCACTGGCTTTTTACAAAAAGAATCATTATACGAGATAATATCTAAGGGAAAAACAGTACGTCTTATATTCAAGGTTATGCACCATACATCAAAGGATAGCTATAGTTGGCAATTTATAATAATGTCTTGGTATAAATAAAGGCCTTGATTTAAAAAGGCTTTTAGATTTATTGTTAATCTACGGGTACATTAATATTTTACAACTGCTTTTTGTATGTGGATTGTTGAACTCATTCTTTAACTATTTCGATTAACAATTTTCTAATTGTGAACACAAAACATATTGCTAAAAATGAAAATACAGGATAATAGATGAATTATTTATGGATATAATAAAGGCTATAGGGATCCAAAACAACTATCAAACACAATCTACAAAATATAGTATAAAATATAGAATTTTTAGGAAGTCGAATTAATCCATATAAATTAATAAATTGGAAAAAGAAGAGGATTTAGTCATTATAGCTCTGTTGGCCGAGTGCATTTCCACCGAAGTTTAGCTGGAATAGGTCGCTAAGGTTGTTGCATGAAAAGATTGTGTCGAAAGCTAGCACAC
>JACDHC010000296.1 GCA_013821245.1 Candidatus Nitrosopumilus sp. | reverse complement strand
TATTCCCAACAACAGTATGATTCCAAGTACAAATCCAATAATCCAAAGGGTTTCAGGGATAACGAAAAAGAACAGAACCTGCCCAAATTTCTCGGGTTTCTCTGCAATTATACCCATACCCGCAGCCCCTATCCCCTGCTGTGCGTTTCCAGTGCCAATCAGGCCTCCTGCAATTGCGATTGCTGCAGCTATTGCCAACAAAGGTTTTGTTATCCCATTGTCAGTTGCCGCAGGAGACTCTACTGCAAATGCTTGGTTGGAATACAATGCAAAAACAGCCAAGGCCAATCCAAAAACCATGGTAAAAGCAAACAATTTTGAACGATAGTAATATCTCATTTTTTGATAAAACTTATATCTTGGGCATATTAATAAAAGTTTTCATGCATTTAAAAAAAATATAACATTTATAGACAAAATGTATAAAATATATGGTTTTGGAAAATAATTGGTATGTTTCTATACTTTACGATAAAAAACAATTAAAAATCACTTATGGAAAAATTGCAAAAACAATAAAGTTAAGAAAAGTTAATCGAAAAGAAAAATACTGTATTCCATCTAAAAGCTATGACATTTTGAAAAGGCAAAAGTTTTAAGGTAAAGACAAACACAAACCACCACAATATCACAAAATATGTTGAAAACTGTCTAAATTAAAGTTCGGCAAGAAATATTAATAAAAAAAGAAAGGATAAAATTTCTCTATCCTTGTTTGCTGCCAACAGGTATTGGTTCAGGATTGTTTGGATCTGGCTGTGGAACGGGATCCCCAGGATTTGGTTGAGGTGGTGGATTTGGATCGCTCAATTGAATTGCAGAATATATTAAAAGACATCACCATTATTTGTTTTTCCCCTTCGGATTTTTGGTAATGCAATATAATCCAGATCCAATAAAATCACCTTTTACGTACATGAACAAAAAAGGATAAACGGGTTGAGGTTAACTTCATTTAAATATTCTGAAACTATTCAAAAGCTATGAGCGATAACGATGGGTTGCTTGAATTCCTAATAACGAAAGTTGAAGAAACAGGGATAGGCGCCGGGCTCACTTTATGTGTTAACGGTTCAATAATCACTGGAAATTTAATCAAATCCAGGATATACTATGATAAAATGATAGAAATGTATGACTTTGATAAAGATCAGTTAACTGCAAAAAATGCCGAAGAATTAGCCAAATGGAATGATTATTATGCACAATATGTCAGTTTTATAAATGAATTAAAAAGGCAGGAAAATCAACAGAATTTAAAATACATTTATTTGGAGCACGTAACCTTTAGGAACGTCAATTCAAATATTCCAATTCAAGCAATAGTGTGGAGAGGAAAACTATCAGCTGTAGATGGGTTTTCAATTGGAATTTCCTCAAATCCTGTTTTATAGTTTTTATGGGTTTTAATCCAATAGATAGTAATTATACTCATCACATTGGATCTGTTCCACTACAATTCAGATACCAAAAAAACAGGGTTATGCTTTTATCAGGACAAAGAATTATAAAAACAGCAAATGGATCGAGCACAATGACTTTTTTTGGAAAGCCAAACATCAAATTTGGTTTTTGCATTATCTTTTAATAGCATCAATAAAAAAAATTAAATAAACCTCAGAAAAATCAACCATGCATTGTTTTTATTGTTAAAGACTTAAGGTCATCTAAAAAGAATATTTTTATTAGATAGATATTTAATTGAAAACATGGATTTTATTAACCACCGCGCTAAAAGATTAAGCCCGTATCAAGACGACAGAATAGAACGTGGCAATCAGGTTCCCAACATAGCTCAAAGTGAAGTTGAACAGCTGAACAATAACATATTCAAGTCGATTAAAACGCGAAATCAAAATTTAGAGGACATCCAAAACAATCAAGGATCATTTAAAAAAATGGTTGACCAGATGAGAGGTCAGGACATTTCTAATATAACAAACCTAACAAAGGATTTTGAGAAAAAAACCAGAATCAACTATTAAAATAAATTTTTTGTATTTAGTAATCATTTGCGGCTCCCAAATCATTAAAACAAAGTCTGTTGTGTGCCCCTTTATCAGATAGGTTTTCTTGGTGATTGCACACATTAGTATTGGAGCCCTTTTGTCATGTGAATTAAATTCAAGTAAAACTTCTTGGTTTTTTTTGGTATGTCCGGGTGCTATCTGTAAATATATTATATTGCCAAAGCTGTTAGTTATTTGATGATGAAGTCCCCCATCTAGCAGTTTCCAATATAGAAAAATAAATGAACTTTTTCAACAGATGTAGAAGAGAAAGGTCCAG
>JACDHC010000110.1 GCA_013821245.1 Candidatus Nitrosopumilus sp. | reverse complement strand
CAGCTAACCTGACCTTAAAAAACATGGCTGATGCTTATGCCAATCCATCTGACCAGGAAAATCCGTATGTTTCCCCGGTATATGGCAATTTCAGCAAGGGATTTCCACCTACACTCATTCAGGGTGGCACCAAAGACATATTACTTAGCGACTTTGTCCGCCTTTACCAGGCAATAGACCAAGCCGGGATTCCGGTAAAGTTGGATATCTACGAGGGGATGCCACATGATTTCCAATACATTTTACTTGGTACACCAGAATCCAATCTAGCCATATCCAAAATGAATGACTTCTTGAAGGAATATTTGATCAAATAGCAGATTCTGTTATGCTAGCGGGTTCAAACCCCGCACTTCTTAAACAACAACAATAATAGATAATTATATTTTTTATTTGAAAACGCAGTTTTTCTTGTGAAGGTTAAAATACTTGATACTTTTTGCCATCTACCTAACATATATGCCTCTTCTATCCAAGTCGGAGATTCGATACCTTCAGGACAAACAGGATTATCCGAACTCCTATACCTCAGGGAACCTAATCCCACCGAACCCGTTTTCTTTACTGGTCTGTAAATTTGATTCTATTTGCTACACATGAGAATTAACAATTGATTTCGTTATTTGTGATACTAAGGAGCAACAAGACAAATGGCTGTAAATGAAGTCATTCACACAGCAGATAATGCAATTGTGTGGTGGTCATATTGAATTGTGCCCACGCAACCACATCATTTTAATATTTTGTTGTCATATCCAAATCATATAGGTTATGCCAAGATTATCCAGGAACATAATTAATGCCTCACCCGAGGAATTTTTGCATGACCTAAAGCCCGGACAACATGGGTGTGTTTTTTTCTTCACCAAAGAGGAGATGCATCATATTCAATTTGCTTTCGTAAAATCCGGTCTGGATAGTAACTGGGGGGTGGTGTACCTTAGTGCAACAGAATCCATAGCCAAATTAAGAAAATTGATGCAAAAATATGGAATTGACGTTCATCAATATGAAAAAGAATCTGGTGATGGGAGCCTCATCATTTTAAAAGGGGATGATTTATACAAAAATCCCGATAATCCGGACATTGACAATTGGATTAATGCCACAAAATCCATTTCGGATATGTTTATTTCCAAAGGCAAAAAGGGAGTTAGAGTTGCAGCGGATCTGTCTGCCTATTTTATATCCCGTGGACTTGTGGAACAATGGCATAATCTGGAACATGCTCTGGGAAAAAAACCATTGTTGCCCATGTCCATTCTTTGTGCATATGATTCAGGTTCTTCAAAGACATGGGACGCAGATGTGCTCAAGTTCTATGCTCAACTTAATCCCACAACAAAAGAATTCGTTGATGCTCATAGCTTTGTAATATATGCTTCAAAACAAAAAAGTGTCATTTTTACAATTTGATTTTGGATGTTAGTTTGCATGGACTTGTGTTACAGATGGAAACTGACTAGTTGCGGTGTCGCCTCAAATATCTTTTCGTTTGCAAATGATATGCGGCCCCAACTGTTTGTTGCCTGCATCATCATAACGATATCATGGATGTTGCGAACGGATAACTTGTTTTCTTTGTAGCCGCATTATTGAATTGTTGTTGTCAAATCTCCAATACTACTTTTCCTCTTGGATGCACTTCCTTCACATAATCAAGGGCCTTTGCTGCTTCATCGATTGAAAAGGTCCTGTCAACATATACTTTTATGCTATAGTCCACATATGAAACACCTTTGTTTGAATAGCCAACAACAAATTGGTTTGAGGCTTGTTGTCACTTCATTATAAATATGGTTGCGCATCAGTACACAGTTTAATTATAAAGCGCAGCCAACAGGAGATACTGCGGTAACTTTTCTTTTATATAAGGGTACAAAAATATTTGTGATTGAAATAATGGTAAAATTCACAAAATCTTCAATTATTTATATGCTTTTGGTATTTACTCCAATTGCCTTTATTTTAGATCTATCTCATCCAAATGCTACCTCCTCTTTGTTGTTTCTATCATATCGTTGATTCCCTTGGCAAAACTCATAGGTGATTCCACCGAGCATTTGGCTTCACATTATGGGTCTACTGCGGGTTCGCTTTTAAATGTGACATTTGGAAATGCCGCCGAGATTATAATTTGTCTTATAGCCATAAACGCGGGCCTAATAGACCTTGTAAAAGCCTCCATCATAGGCGCCATATTGGGAAATATCATGCTTATTTTTGGTTTAAGCATGATAGCAGGTGGACTTCGTCATAAAGAACAAGTTTTCAATCGTGAAAACGCAGGCTTACAGTCATCCATGATATTTCTCTCTATAATTGGATTGGCAATTCCTACCTTGTTGTCTGTAACTGCGTTTGAACCCGATAATGTCAATGACGAAATAAAAACACAACTATTAAGCGATTCTCTTGCTGTTTTGTTGTTGGGGGTATACGCTGCGGGGATAGTTTTTACATTTGTCACCCATAAACACCTATTTACATCAGCCATCCATTCAAATGAAAACAATGGTGCTTCTGCAGTTGGCCATACCCATTGGAGTAAGAAAAGATCCTTTCTAATACTTGGAATCAGCATGGTTGGTGTTGTTGTGGTGAGTGAGATTCTTGTCGGCTCCGTAGAGGAAACAGGCAAGGCATTTGGTTTTGGCGAATTGTTCGTTGGTGCTATTATAGTGGGTATTGTTGGGAACGCTGCTGAGCACAGTAGTGCAATTCTCCTGGCAAGAAAGGGGAAGATTGACCTGTCTATAGGAATAGCCGCAGGCTCCGGCACACAAATTGCACTTTTTGTATTTCCCATTCTGGTTTTTGCAGGGATTGCGCTAGGTCAGCCCTTCACACTGGAATTCACCTTATATGAATTGGTAACTGTTTTTATGGCGGCAATCATACTCAACCTAATAGCACATGATGGAAAAAGTAACTGGTTTGAGGGGGTAATGCTTACTGCTGTATACATAATCATTGCCTTGGGATTTTATTTCATTGGGTGACCTTCATCCTTACTTCTTTCAAATTGGCCAATTTTTTGTGTTGTTTGGGTGGCAAAACAGGGTCTGGTATTTTCACATACACCGAATTTATATAGCATCCCCCATTCAAAATATTTTTTTTATTGTTTTTTTATCGGTTTCATTTTTTAACATCTGTGGTATTTCACAGCCTTTGGATGCTTTTCTTTCAAATGTTTTGAGGCATATATGATGACCCTATACACATAAATTTACATCATTTCACTTTGCCAAACTGTTGACAATAGTTTTAACTCATTTTGGCATTGGAATGAAACAACGTTATTATAAAAAAGGGAATTTCTTTCCTGTAACAAGAGCTTTATATGTGCCAATTAACCGTTTTTACTACTTTCCTAGTATGCAATCTATAGTTTTTTGGTATCTTTCTCGATAAATGTTTTCTATGATTTTGCCTGCTAAATTTTTTGTTCTGCTTTGGTAATCAAAAACTATTGTATATGCGATCTTGTCCAGCATTTTTTTTATTGAATTATATATTCTTTGGATAAGTTTGTCTCTTATCCCTGTTTTTTTATTCAATTGCTCTATGGTAGATTGTGAATCGCTCCTGACTATGATAACTTGCCTTGTCCTTTTTAGTTTCTTGAATGCCTTTAGATTGTCGACAATGGCAAAATAGATTGCTAGCATTTCCATTCTTTGAACGCCAAACCTTTCATTTTTTATGGAGGGTCTTATTGTTCGAATTTTGCTTTTATTGGTGAAATGATTGTGCCATGAAATATACCCAGATGGGGAGCCGTCCACATCAATTGCTATATTTAGGGTACGCAATCTTTAAAAGAATAACATATTTTGGCATTTAGTAATTATGAATGTAGTTTATGTAAAAAACATCAAGATATTCTAACAAAAAAATATTCAATAAGATTGATTTTGTATATAGTTCCGTTATGGTTATCATTTTATCTGTATCGATGTGAATGACGTGAGTAGAAAATTAACTCAAATACGTTTCAAATGCCGCCTAACCCATTAGGCTTGCGGGTTCTTTTTTTTATTTATTCGTTGATTGTTGGATGGTCTTTAGTTCCCTTTGATGGCGACAATGATTAAAAGTATCAAGTCAAACCATGTGATAAATTGGCTGAACCTGATGACATATAATTAAAAACAATGGACTACCCTAGGTAAACAGGGTTTTCCTTTACACATTTATCTTGAGTATTACTGTGTTATCTGTCATTTCTGCTTCTGCATTTTGCACATTAAAATGCTCAAATACTAGTTTCATCTGTGTTTTAAAATAAAGCGAAAATTTTCTTCCCAAATCAAATTGTATTACGTATGTATCCGTACCATCAGAGCTGTCAATTCTAAAATGATGGCCTGACGAATCTAACCATGAGCGAAGCCCATCCATAAAGGACAGAAAAGTGTGTGCGGATCTTAACATGTTAGTTATATCCCTTAGGTGATGATTGCAATATTCTTCAGTCATTTGTATTACTTGCTCATCAGTAAGGTAGTTCATTGTTTTGGCCACAAGAACCTTGGAAAAATACCCCAGGCTAGCTTTTTTAGCAGGTTTGTGCCATTGCACATATGATTTTATTATTTGATTTACAAGTGTATTGACGCTCTCCATTTTTTGATCATCTTCTGATCGTAACTCATACAAAACTGATTTCTCAATTCTAAAGGTAATGCTTTCACTTTCAATTTTTCCTTTCTTGTCTTCTTTGATTTTGGGCATATTTTTTCAACACTTTAATGAAAGAAATGTGTTGCACTTAAATAATTGCATAATGGAAATATTAATTAAATTAATTATTTTATTGCAAAAAATTCATAAAAAATAAGTATACACCACCTCTTTTGTGAAATGTTGTCTGTTGTATATCATAAATGAAAACAAGCCGGAGCATTACCAAAAAAAAACTCCAATACAATACAAACGACTTGGTGCAACAAAACTATTTTTTACTGTGTGAAAATTGTTTTTGGATGGCATCCTCACTGTCTACTTTACCACCTACACGGTTAAATCGATACAACAAATGTCCTGTTTGTGTTAATAGGGTAAATAGATTTCTAATCTGTAACCATAAGTTAAGAGTGGCTATTTGAAAATGAGCTCCACCTACTACAATAGTTTAAAATCACCAAAATTGAAAGCTGTGGTTTTAGAACCTATTTTATTATCTTGCATTAGAGGTATTTCTATTGGCGAACTTTTACCTGAAATACAAAGAACATTGCCATTGTCACCTAAAACCCTCAAAAAGTATTTGTTTTACCTGATTAACTATGAACTTGTATCGTATGATGGACAAAGACGATTATATTTAACAGAGGACGGGGGGCTTGACCTCTTGCAGACGATCAAAAAAGAGAAAAAGAATACAATGATGGATAGTGAAGATATTTTAATCACCCTAGAAAAATGAATACCGCCAAATACTGACAAAAGGGGCTGTGGTCAGGGGCATCATTTCACCATAAAAAAACAGTTGCCAAAAGTCCCTGTCTAAAGTGGAATCCGTATGTGGGGAAAATTCAAGACTGTGCTTATTGTGTCAACCCAAAAAGGGGAGTTAGCTTAAAGTGAAAATAAGCCTTTTTAACATACAAAATAATTGACTGTTATTAGTATTGCGATTTTTTAATTATCTATTTTTATTTTTACCTTAATCACAATCTTTAGTTTAATAATGTCAAGGAAAATCTAATTTTAGGCAAGATGTATTTCCGTTTCCAAAATTTTATTGAACTACTTTCAACATCCTCTTTAACTTAGTTAATGTGATATTTGGAATCATAATGTGTTAGGGTAAAGATTAGCTAAAAGTCAAGAAAAAACCTGCCTAGGTTTTTTCCCATCACACTTCGCAATTTATCAAGCAATAGTTTGCGTACGCCAAAACTTTGAACTGGAGAAAGAATTGCCAATTATCGTTAAATGGAGTTTGTCATAGTCCAGTTCCGTAGGTTTATTATTTTCAATGCCTATTTTGTTACATGGGAGCTGTATTCAGATCCAAAGACCTATCAGAAAAACACAGAAGAATAATTATAAATGATGCCATTAGGGATTTAAGTCCTAATACCAAAGAATCTGTTTTAGATATCCTGGAACAATGGAAAGAAGACGAATCAGAAAGAAGGCTGGATGATATTTTAGGGATGGATGAGCGTAAAAAACTAATCAATCGCATTATTGATAGATCAAATCAGCTAAAGGGTGATAAAGAGTAAACAGATGGATACACTGTTTATCCGGATTTCAAAGACCACTTATTCACATTGACAAGTAACATGCTATCTAACCCCCCAGGTGAACGAAAACACAACCGACAAGGGTGTCAAGGTTGCGCTGGAAAAACCGGACGTAAGAAAAGAGGACATCAAGGTTAGCGTATATGGTGAGGCAGTTTAGGTAACGGCAAACAATCCCCAAAGAAACTACCACAAAACAATAGATCTGCCAAAGGAGGCAAACACCGAAACCTCAAAGTCATCATACCATAAAGAAACACTGGAGATAACGTTTAGCAAATGGGAAATCGCACAGCCAAAGGGAAAACGGATGATGGTGGAGTGGGGCATTGGCAAATTAAACAACATTCCTCTTTTACTAACTACCCGTTTTCCTTTCGTAGGTTACACATTTGGTACTTTTTTTTATCTGACTAAACCGTATCCATTCCTCTCGTGTTATAACCAATTTCCTTCAAGGTCATAGCATGGGCAATTCCTTACTTGAATTGGTTTTAATCCTGAGGCTAGGATGGCCCGGCCTAGTTAACAT
>JACDHC010000295.1 GCA_013821245.1 Candidatus Nitrosopumilus sp. | reverse complement strand
TTTTTTTGTGACGAATTCAGAAGGGAATAATGGTTTTATCATTGTTGATATTTGTTTTTATGTGATTTGAAAATCTATATATACATTTTATTTTAAGGAATTACAAAACATACATTGTGTTTTAAATTTATTTTTAACTTTTTATCTAATCTTCAGCAAGATTTTCAATTTTTTCTCGAGGTTTCATTTTTCCATACGGATTCAGTTTTTCTGTTTTGAACCCTCCTTTATATTCCCATCATATTCCAACTCAAATTGAATTTTGAAATTGCATGATATTGGCTTTCACCAACAAACCTCAATTCAACTCAAAAATTGTGGTTGTATGGTAAAGTTAGCGTTGTAAATACTCTTTAATTAAGGATGTATCTAACTTACAAAAAGATTGTTTTTATTACATGATTTGGAACTGATGAGCATTATCGTCAAATCGATACTTTATGTTAAATTTAAATAAAAAATTTGGTGTTTATGGTTTTGGTCCTAAATTCCCAAATCCATAATTATCGGGATTTGTTTTCAGGGAATGCTTCATCATGGAGCGTATGTACAGGTTCACCTGTGGGGAGAGGGTTGTCTTTGTTAACCTCGTATTTTGTTATCTCGGGAAAATCTATTTTTAGAATAACATTCATTCCAACTTGGTAGATTTCACTTTTAGGTACGTCATATCTTTTATTGTATTGACCAAAAATTACAATCTTGTCATTTGTTTCTTTGAAAACATGTCCGACATCATCCTCATTTTTTGCCCTCACCCCTTTATTAAAAAGGGATTGAGGATACCTACCTTCATAACTTGCCAAATCAGTAACTGAATCGTGATCTTCCCATGGATCTATTCTGCTGGTTGGGAGTGGAGAGTTTCTTGGAACGGCATACTTCTCCAAGTCGGCGTATTTGAGGCCCAACAAAACATTTGCGCCAACTTGTTGGATCTCTTTTACGGGCACATCATATCTCTCATTTTTTTCTCCAAATATCACAATTTTATCAGATGTTTCTCTCGCAACAAAACCCACATTTGGCTCATCTAGGGCTTTTACACCTTTGTTAAAATATCTTCCAGATGTCATTGTAGTATTAATTGGATGGAAATTATTAACCTTTTTATCTTTTTGGAGGCAATATTGCATAATATATTTAAATATATTATTCATGGCCATATTCCAAACACCACAAGTAAAAAAAACAAAAGCATGGCAATTGAGTTTAATTTTTTAAGCAAAAATAAATAGACTTAAAAATAAATCGGTCATACCTCCTTTAATGATCAAAGGTAAAGTTGCCCTAATCACAGGAGCTAGTAGCGGAATTGGGTATTCAACTGCAGTAGCACTTGCAAAAGAGGGAGTTAAAATTGTAGCAGGGGCAAGGAGAATTGAAAGATTAAACGAGTTAAAAAGTGAAATAGAAAATCTAGGTGGTGAAATAATTATTCAGAAACTTGATGTTACACAAAAAGACGATTGTTTTAATTTTGCAAAAATTGCTCTTGAAAGATATGGCAATATCGACATTTTAATTAATAATGCCGGAATAATGCCTTTGAGTTTTATAAAAAACCAAAAAATTGATGAATGGGACAGAATGGTTGATGTAAACGTAAAAGGTGTTTTCTATTGCACGGCTGCGGTGATACCACACATGGTAAAAAATAAATCAGGCCATATTGTAAACATGTCGTCAACAGCAGGAAGAATTGTTTTTCCTGCTGGAAGTGTTTATTGCGCAACAAAACACGCTATTACCGCATTTAGTGAAGGGCTACGACAAGAGTTTAGCATAAGATCCAATATCAGGGTAACCTGTATTGAGCCCGGTGTTGTAGCAACGGAATTGACCGAGACTATAACCGATACTTCTTTGAATGCTTTCATTGAAAATGTGAAAAAGATGGAGCCTTTGCAAGCAGACGATATAGCAAACTCCATTCTTTATGCTTTGCAAACACCAAACCATGTAAATGTAAATGAGATTTTACTGAGGCCCGTCCAACAGGATAGGTGATATCCCCACATTTGATTTTTTTCGAAAATTAAACCATAATTTCGCAATTTGCGAACCAACAATTTCTTTTTTGCTCGTTTTAAATAATTGATGAGCGTATTGGTGTTGTTGCATTATTGGATTGGCTCAATAAATAATCCACAAATCTATTACAGGGATTATTTTAAAAAATTTAACATCATATCAGATAATATAAAGATTAACAGGGAACTTAAAAACGACATACCCGATAAATCATGGTTGTTATACCTATTGGAGGTATTCAATCAACAAAACGTAGCA
>JACDHC010000294.1 GCA_013821245.1 Candidatus Nitrosopumilus sp. | reverse complement strand
CAATAAATGTAATAAAATAATTAGTGGTCAGTTAATTTAACAAATGAATATAATTAGTTTAGAAAATATAGTTAAAAAATGTATAATTAAATACTTGGATGAAATGAAATTAGAATCATTTTCCCATGAAGCCTTAATTATATCACTGGACTAAATTAGTTATTACTATTTATATCAATTTTATTTATTCAATTAAATCAATAAATTTGCAGATGCGGATTGTAAAGATAAAATATGAATAAATTTAAAATTTAATATGGTTAGAATATCAGGGGTAGAGAGCGATGATGGGTTCATTCGCAAAGTTGAAAATATGATCTTATCAAAATTAATTGAAGATTTTAGTAAACAAACCTTCGAAACAAGTCATGAGAATTTAGAAAGATCTCTTATGGAGGCAGCAAAATATCCCGTTTTCAATACTGCTATTAACAATCTAATTGTAAGAAATTTTGTGTCACGCATAGGAAATGACAATTATCGAGTTACGGACAATGGGATTGTCGAATATGATTTAAGAAAATAGAATAATACTTTAATTTAGCATTTGTTCTAATTTTAATTGAATTTTATTATTTATAATTTTAATGATTAAAACCGAGAGAATACTTCTCAATGGAAAACGTATATTTTATATATTATTTAGATTTAACACTACAGAGAAATAATAACTGAAATAGTAATTCTGTGTAAAACATTATAACTAAAGATATTTACAGTTCATCTACAATAAGAATCTCTTATATAGAACCGTTATCAGCATTAACCCAATCGAATAGGTTCTAACAAGATTTTATAACTTTCATAATGAAAAATTCATTGTATTATAGAGATTTTCTCCTCATCAGAGATAATTCATATAATTTTGAAAAATCAAAAAATCCTGAGAAATAATCTGTTTTAATGATATAGCGGTTTTAACATTTTCCATTCTTTATCTTTTTTATGATTTCATTTGTCTTCTCTTCTCCTTCCTTAATTGAATTCTTGATTGTTTCTGGTGAAAAATCCGCATTTTCAGTCATGTGTGGAAATGGCTCTTCACGTTTTACATAATAAATTTCTTTTATTTCTGCACCATGCTCTTGTTTATATGTATTATATTTTTGACGGATTCTCTTTAGCTGTTTTTCATCTATTTGTAGTTCATCAATATTGTTTTCTACTATTTGATAAAGTTCCTCAATGTAACTCAAATACCTTGATATTACTTTAGACATTCTTACATTGTATTCGGTCTTATCAGAAAACATAATGTCTCTTGCTCTATGATAAACCTCAGGCAGATTTTTTGGTAGGTTATCTATATTCTTTGGATAATTCTCCACTATGCATATTCTTTTATCCCTTTTTGGTGATGCTGCTATAACCTCCCTTAATGGGGTATTGCTCAATAGGCTGCCATCCCATGCATAAACTCCATCTTTTACCTCTATCCAACGAAAGTTGTATAGTGGATAGGCAGATGTTGCAAGGATATGTTTAGTAGATATTTGCTCTTTGAAACTATCAAATGTCAAAGGTCGTGCGTTTAAAACATTCACAGCAGTTAAAATTAAGCGTACGTTAGAATTTCCGTTTGTTGGTCTTAGTTTGTCATAATCAACATATCTTTCCAGAGTTTTTGCTATAGGCAAATGATCATATAAATAAGTCCATTTGTGCGAGTTAAAATATTCAGGATCTGTTAAAGCATATCCTGATAACCATCTGGGCTTAAACATTTTGCTATTCCCAAAAATCGCAGAGCTGTAAAAAGACTTTAATTGTTTTATTTTCACTTCCTGCTTATCTTTATTTGAAGAATGGTTTTCTTTTATTTCTCTTTCTTCTGGTGGGGATAAAGGCGGAAGATGAGGATAATAATATGGATATTTAGAAAATGGCTGCATTTGTTCCAAAAATTTGTTCCAGGTAGAAAATAGTGAAAGATTGTCCATATCTACAAAGCCTTCAGATAGCTCCATCCAAAAGTCCTCTAATAGTTGATCTGTATGTTCCTCCCTTTTACTTCCAGCTATGATTGCCAGCGTTTATACCACCAATTGATGTTCCCGCAGTGATATCCAGATTGATGTTATTTTTTACAAGAGCTTTGTAGACTCCGCAACCAAACGCACCCAAAGAGCCACCACCTTGAAGAATTAACACGTTTTCAAGCGTATTTTGTTCTGTTGAATGATTATTAACGGTATTTGGTTTTTTTATGTGGGAATCTAAACTATTCATTGGGGGTATTATATCCATTATATTTATAAAATTTATAATGATTTTATGGTCCCCCCCTGTACAGTTA
>JACDHC010000293.1 GCA_013821245.1 Candidatus Nitrosopumilus sp. | reverse complement strand
TGGTACTGGTTTAGGGCTTTTTATATCAAAGAATATTGTTGAATCACATGGAGGGAAGTTATGGTTTGAGGATAATAAAGATGGAAAAGGAGTTACCTTTTACTTTACCCTACCGGCATTTTACGAAAAACCTTTGGAATCATTTGGTGAATTTCATGTCAAAAAGGAGCAAAAAAATATTACATCAAATAAAAACATTATAGCAAAGTTTATTTATCCAATTTATCCAAAATATAGCGATATTAAAAAGATACTATTGGTAGATGATGATCTTGACATTAATATTACACTAAAAAAAGTTTTAGAAGAAAAAGGGTATATTGTAAGTGCATTTAGCAATCCATTAAACGCACTAAAAGAATATAAAAAAAATATATATAATTTAATAATTCTTGATATTAAAATGCCAAATATGAGTGGATTTGAACTTTACCAGGAAATAAGAAAAATGGATAACAAAGTGAAAGTTTGTTTTCTCACTGCTGGCGAGGTTAATTTAGATGATCATCTCGAAATTATAGCCAACAATTTGTTCCTTCGAAAGCCAATTGAAAATGATGCGTTACTAGATGCAATCGAAAATATTAGAAATCGATAAGTTTTCATTGACTGTTCATTAATCGGATCAAACAGCAATGATTTTGAGATTAACATAAGGCCAATCATAGTTAAAAATATTATTCCAATAAAACAAAGATTAAGAAATGTCTATTGTGATAAAAAAATTAGTCAATCATAGTTTATTTAATAATTTCATTACCATGATTATATTATTACAAGCAGCAATATTGGTGTTAGAAACAATTTCCGAATTAAAAAACTATATTGAACTTTTTAACTTGATCAACGCCTTTGTTTTATCTATTTTTATAATTGAAGCTGCATTAAAGATATTTTCATCATATCCCCATATTTCAAAATATTTCAGAGATGGTTGGAACATTTTGGATTTTTCCATAATAATACTTTCACTTTTACCTCTTTCTGGAGGTTATACTACTGTAGCCCGATTGATTAGACTATTAAGAGTTGTACGATTGACAAATCGATATAAGGAGATGTCAATTGTAGTAATGACAATTATCAAATCTTTGCCAAGTATGGTAAATGTTCTACTACTTTTATCTCTAATATTCTTTATCTATAGTATTGCGGGCTATAACTTATTTAGTGATGTTGATGCTGCTCATTGGGGGACACTACCACAATCTATGTTAACATTATTTCAAATATTAACCTTAGAAGGATGGGTAGAAATAATGTCTTCTGCAACTAATGCCAACCCATTATATGGACTCTATTTCATAAGTTTTATCATGATTGGAACGTTTATCGTAATTAATATATTTGTTGCAGTAATTGTTAAGAAATCAGAAGAGGCATATAAACAAATAGAAAACACATTTACAACTCCCGTAACACAAAAAGAGATTTTGTCAGAAATAAAAGAGATCAAAAAAAAAATTGAAGATTTAGAATCAAAGCTAAAGACATAGTTAATCTAAACAGGATTAGGAAAAATATATTTTTATTGCATGTTACGGTTATTAGAAATCTAATTCTAATATTGAGTTGTATTTGAAAAATCTATTTTTTATTTGGAATATGCTAATAATCTTGACAATAACCAGGAGTAGGAACAGTAAATGGTGAAGGGTTATTTGGGTATTATTATTACGTTTACTTTTTTTTATTGTGTAAATTAATTATGAGAATTACTAAATAATCAAGGATAGTGATTTGCCGTTGATTATAATTTTCATCATTAATAAATTGATACCTCATTTTATTGTATAAAACAGGTTAAGAGTAAGAAACTAATTAAAAGCAAGTAAAAAGAATAATTTAGTCACATATCTTTTTTTTAAAGCCATGCAAAATAAATAATTATTTTGTCATAACCAAAAGCTATGTCACATTTACATTAATCGTTTGATTTATATCGTATTCGCCAGTTCTTTGCACTGTTATTTTAATTTCCCAATTGCCTTCTTGGCTCATGAAGCTACCTGTCGATGCATATTTTCCTGCTTCTATCTTATCCATTGTATCAACAATGGGGCCTAAATTTTTAGCAGGATTGCTAAATTCTAAATACACATCCTTGATATTTTCAACCGCAGTACCATTCACAGATGAAGCTTGAATGGTGAAGGTGTTTTGGCCCACCTTAGACGGTGATATTACAAAATTTAAGACAACGTTATCTGCTGTAACATTTTTGGAAAACAGAGAAGAATCATTTGTGGCAGTTTGCTGTTGATTTTGATTTTGGCCGCTCTCAGAGTACGAAAAT
>JACDHC010000292.1 GCA_013821245.1 Candidatus Nitrosopumilus sp. | reverse complement strand
ATCCGATTCTAACACTTGTTTAGTTGACAATTTTTCTGCTGCGGCAATTAAAAAGCATAAATTCTTAATACCCAAAATGGTTTTTGTGAAGGATAAACAATTTGATTTTCATGGCGCATTATTTACTATCAAGGTTCTTACCTCTGAAACAGACGGTAGTTATACCATTCTAGATGTGATACACCCTCCTAATGTGGGTCCTGCATTACATTTGCACCCCAAAGGTTCAGAAACCTTTTACATAATTAAAGGCGATTATGAATTCATTTTGGATGGAAAATCAATAAAGGGTAAGGCGGGGGATGTAATCTATGTACCGAAGGGAGTTCCACATAGATTTGTTGTAGGGTACAATGGTGGGCATGCGCTTGTAATCAGTCCTCCAGAACTTGAGTTTTACTTCTTTAAAGTAAGTGAATTACTTGACAAAGGTGAAGTTTCCTACGTAACCGAATCAAACATTGGGAAGCAATATGGTCAAGTTCTGCTAGACAGTACAAAACATTGGAAATAATTGGAATATAAGAGCGGCAGGAACAAAAACAAAATACTCATTCTCAATATCAAACTATTTTCGACAAGTAGTTATCAAAAAAAATTGCACATTGGTATTAAGTTAAAGAATTTGGTTAATACAGATCAGGCATTCTCAGTCCAATCTAGATCCGGGACTTATCTTTCTGTTTTGGGTGGCTACTATCTTCAGACCAGACTCCATTTCCAAATTCTATGAATATTCCGTTAATAACCATCAATAATATCTATCGGCATTCTGGTTAAAATAATACTTCCTTTTTTTGTTGTTATGTATATTTGATTTTTTTTACAATTTTGTTTTATTGTAGTCAGAACCAATAAAACTATCTGACAGTTTCAATATGCATTTTGTTTAAAATAGGTCCGATCATAATTACGATAAACTATTCACCCGTGAAACAAATGATGTAACATCACTATGTTTTATCATCTCCGCCAATGGATGTATTATATTTGTATTAGGTAAGAAATGAATTAGTACAATATGAACCAAACTAAAAAATTTCAGAATGTTGAATTTACAAAAAACCTTTCAATTTATGTTACCCCTAATAGTATAATTTGTCCATAAGTGGTTATACATAATTAATGTAAAAGATTTGTTTCTGTGGGCGTATTTATGAAAGTGCCCTTTAAAGGATTTTATTAGAAAGGGAGCAATTTATCAATAAACCTTCCAGTTATCAAAGGTTAAAAAACACATCCTAATAGTTTTTATGCAGGTTTTATATTTTGGTATCCTTTCATAAGGTAACCCACCAAGGACAGGCCAACTCTTTTACCGGCTATCCTTTCTGTCCGTTTCAAAAGCGGAACGAGTATATCTAATACCTTAAGCCCATTACCATTTACCTGAGATTTTTTAAATAAATTTCCATTCAAATACCACCCTATAATTCCAATAGCATTAAAGTAAAACATTCTATCTATGTCAAAACCCGACTTGCTGATTTTGTTTTCCAAATCCTTCTTGGTATACCGCCGAAAATGGCCAATGTTTTTATCGATAACGTTATAGAGAACTTTGTGGCAGGGAACCAAAACAACAAGTGTTCCTTTATCTTTTAGCATATTGTATAGCTGTGCCAAAGCAAATTCATCGTTTTCTACATGCTCTAAGACATTGATTGCCATTATGGAGTCAAATTGTCCATACCCAATCCTTTCATAGTCAGTATGATTGTTTAGATTTAATTTATGTATTGTAATATTTTTGTTGTTTTGATATTTTTTCTTTAAATTTTCAATATATTTGTCTGAAACGTCAGTTAATGTTAGGCAAGAATTAGGAAAATCATTTGCTAGTATTTCTGAAAATGTTCCAATACCACTGCCAACTTCAAGGATATCACCATATAACCCGGGCAAAACTTCTCCATACATCCATTTATTAAAACGATGACTGTAGGATATCGCCTCTAAATTTTCATGGCCAGTATAGTTTTCATCGATGTCAATCATACACTATAGCTAGAAAGAAAATTATACGATAAAGAATTTTACTTTTTTTATATATTGGTGGTTATTGATTTGCCTATTTGAATACTAACCTAAGGTAGTGTGCTTCTACATTTTGGGGTGATTGCTATTTAGCTGGTTGATCAATATGGCACATTTAAATTATAAAATTACATAAAGCTCAAAGATAACAGAACCAAAAACACTATCTTTTTTGTTTTCATGTGTACATATATGTATATGTGTTTTATTATGTGTTTTATTGTTAGTTTCATTAAGGCAACCTATTTAGTTCTAGTTTCC
>JACDHC010000109.1 GCA_013821245.1 Candidatus Nitrosopumilus sp. | reverse complement strand
ATGAATCTATATACCACATTAACCATCAGATAAAGTTAGGAAATGCTCTTTTAGAATCCTTAAGTGAACAGAGCCTATATGACAATTGGTTTTTTTACAAACGAACTTGTTTTAAATATCGGGATTGCTATTTATAATGCATTACCTTGAAAAAAAGAATTCGAAATCCAAAGAAAAATAAAACTAAATACCGTAATTTAATGATATTGTCCATTTTTATGGGTGTTCTTCTGATAGGTGGTTCTGTAACTGCTTTTTCCAATATGGGAAGAAATAATGACAACAACAACGCAGGTGAAGAAGCTCAGGTCCAACAGTTGATATCCCAGTTAACAAATTCGACAATACCTGGTGCTGCCGCATTGGGGGTTAATGAGGCACCGATAACTATTGTTGAATTTGGAGATTATCAATGTCCTTATTGTGCAAAATTCAATAACGAGACAAAAAGTGATTTACTGAACAAATATGTGGAAACAGGTAAGGCAAAATTTGTGTTTAAAGATTTAGTACTAAATGATTTGCCCAAAGACAAATTGTCAACCCTTGCTGCTGAAGCCTCTTATTGTGCTGCCGAACAAAACAAATATTGGGACTTTCATGATGAAGTTTATGAAAATTCCAAAGGCGAAAATTCTGGATGGGTATCAAAAGAAGCCTTAGTTCAATTTGCCAAGAATGTTAAGGTAAGTGACATAGAGCAATTTTCATCGTGTTTGGATTCTCACAAGTATAATCAGGTTGTCCAAGAAAATGATCTTTTTGCAAAAGAATTGGGTTTGGTATCTACCCCTACATTTTTGATATTACAACAAAATTCATCTAAAATCGCTGCAATCGAAGGAGCTCAACCGTTATACATATTTGACAATACAATAAATCAAGTTCTTAACCAAACGGTATAGCTTGATTTTTACTTGTTTAATTTTAAAGGCACTCAACAGTCTTTAGTTTTTAACTGCCGGTTAATTTATGATGTAAATTTGTTAATTTTATTACCACGGCATAACAGTGAAATGTTATTTAGCCTAAAGAAATGGGATACTATATTCTGTAACTTGATTTGTCCCCTCTGGTTGCTTTTTTACAAAAGTACTTTTAATTTGTTAGGTTAGTTAACCCCCTGTATATGTTGGAAACTAGCCATGTGGAAATGATGTTTAAAATAACCTGTTTTAATAAATCCTCAGACTTCTAAAATTTTATTTATCTTTTTTACCAATTCATCATTTTCAATCGGCTTTCTAAGAAATAGATTTTTATCTGTTTTGCAATGGTCTTTCTTTCTGAATGTTTCATAATACATTTCACTTGCGGTTAAAAAACAAACTTTGGTTTTATTGTCTATTTCATTTATTTTTTTACATAGTTCAAAACCGTCCATATTGGGCATTTTTATATCAAGTATGACCAAGTCATAAAAATCAGGCTTAAAGTTTGTCAGTGCCAGAAGAGAATCAGTAAAAGTATGCACCTCAAACCCCGCATCTTCTAAAACCAGCCTACATAGCAAAATAATATCTGGCTCATCATCTACAATACAGATTCTTTTCTTTTCCACCATACCCACTCTACTCCTGTTATTCAATTGGTTTTCGGTCTTCTTCATAATAAATGATTCACACCAATATAGCAAATGTAGCACATTCTACTATTAATTATTTAACATAAAGGGTGGATTTGCAGAAAACGCGGCAGAGGTCGCAAGGCATTATGACTGTCACATACGGTTTTGAAATGGAGGGGATATAATATGTAATGCTCCCAAGTAAAAAAGAGAAAGAGAAACTCGTAGTCAAGATCGCCAAGGAAGATAAGACTACAAGAGTGATTGCTAAGGGGTTGCATATGTGTCTAAAATTCATTGGACAGATTTTGAATAAGGTGACTGGCGACAATGAGGATGAGCGAGAACAAAAACTTGAATCCAAGTCTGATTATGCTAAAGCCTTTCAGACGTTCCAAAATGAGCGACCCCTCACGGAGGTCGCAATTGAACTGGACATTGAAAGCCCCACTGTAATATGCTATTATGGATATTATCTCAAATTAGTGAATTTGGGAAGGTTGGTAACTACTTATGAGGAGTTAAAGGATGACCTGCCGCTGTTCCTACGACTTTACGGAAGCAAAAAAAGAGGGATTGAATAAATAGCAGATAGTTGGGCTTTTGAAAACTCCAAATCGCCTTTTGGATTTTGGCAAAAAGGTGGATCTGTACAATAACCACTTTTGGAGTCTGCATGAGCAGAATCTCAAACTTGAAAAGGAAATAGGCATGTTATCTGACGTTTTAAGATAAACTAAAGGTTGTCTTGTTATTGATCTTTTGGGTGCTGCTATAATTGTATTGTATGCGTCAATATCCGATTATCAAGGATCTTGGCAATGAGGTTAAAGGGGCCCTACATCTCAACAGTTACTTAAAATAACTCTAATGTCACCATGATTGATTGAATTAGGGAACCATCTTACTATAACAATTAACAGGTAGTATTGCTTATGTCAGTATTAGTCTTATGTTCATAAGTGGAATATGGCTTCAACTGCTTGATTTGGCGACCTAATCAAAACCCCCTCTACGAATCTGTCGTGAAGAACGGCACCGCCCCCGCCATCAAGACTCGGCTCGACGTGCTATATGCTAGCAAAATCAAGGAGATTAATAAAAGTGGACGAGTATCCATAGATATTGAAAGCAAACTTTGTCTATTCAGATTTAGATCCTTGCGGAGGCGGTGAGAGGTTCACACTTGTAACAATGCAGGCAGTTTTGGAAATGGGTATTGAAATCGATCTCACAACCCTTGATGCACCAAACACCACAAAGCTGGAAAATACGTATGGTAAAGATTTATCTTGTGATAAATAGGGTAAAGAAAACAAATGTTTTGCAATTATTTGATGAACAAAGCATCAGCGACAACATTGAGGAAAATGGCTATGACTTGATAGTGAACACACATGGTGACATATATTCATACTATGATAACTCTATTTCAAAGAGCAATGCCATCACCTATTGCCATTTTCCATCTGCAAAGTTCTAATACAATCGGAGGATAAAGCCTATCTGGAGAAACACCTCAAAATTGAGAGAATGATATTACCAGATCCTGTTACTACCGCTGATACCCGTAATGAGAGAATAGCAAAAAATAGCACCTCACAAGTTACCACCATTAATTTTGACAGGAAAATTTACATGAAATGGCTAAGAGACGCATATGATAACTTGATTAAGAACTCCGCCATACTCACTAATTCTCAATACAGCCGCAAAGCAATACTTGACACCTATGGCATAACGATGCCATTGTTCTGAGTCCACCTGTCGAAGTGGATATATTCCGTAAAGTGGCATTATCATCTACTACCTCCTCGCATTCCATTGACAATGATGAAAGAGAGGACATTATCCCAGTTGTCTCTAGAATAGATCCCTCGAATAATATTGACTGTGCTATCAATTTTGCAAAAATACTTAAGGAGAACAAAATCGGAAAAGGGATGAAAATTGCAGGCAGCCTTGATCCCTATTTTTATGGGTATTACAACAGAATAAAGAAAATGCTCATGGATTTGGATTTGGACGACTATGTTACATTTGAAACTGATGCTAGTTTGGATAAACTATTGTTGATAATGAGCAAGTGTAAAGCATATTTTCACCCAAGGTCAGGGGAGCACTTTGGGATGTCAATAGTGGAGGCCATGAGTTCGGGATTAATCCCTGTTGTGCCTAACATTGGTGATCAAACAGAGTTTGTGCCTTTCAAATACCAATTTCATGACTTAAATCAAGCGGCTCAAATAACGTCATCTATCTTTAACGCATCTAATCATGATGGAATCGCCATAAGCAATTCGGTAGCCAAGTTTTCTTAATCAAAATACAAAATGCGCTTTCAACATGAGGTCTCTGGGGTTACCTGCAGGGTCCACAAACTTAAATTAACAAACTTAGCCACCGAAAGAAGAATTTTAAATGATTCAGATAGTGATTCCATGTTGTAATCCATTTCTTTTCAGGGCCTGCCTGCTTCCAAAGACTTTATCTTGCTGTTTAAAAAAGCGTTAATGTCTTCCCTTCGTACATCTGTAAGCAATTTGGGAGATAGAAAATAACTATCCAAGTTCAGGATAAATTTAAGGTTGTTGGCAATGTTCCTTCCACTTGAATTGTTGTTCTTCATAAAGGCACAGAAATGGTTTATTAGGTCCGCGTTTTCATTACTTGATGCATTGTGAACCTTTGCTAAAAGTGTGGAATGTCTAATTGGGATTGTATTTCTACTCCTTTAAAGATATCCTATGGTTAGTAAAGTATTTCAACCCATATACTCTATGGGCCGAAAGGGATTTGAACCCTCGACCTTTCGATTATCAGTCGAACGCTCCACCAAGCTGAGCTATCGGCCCTATTTTAATAATTTTTTAGAATTTGATTTTTCTAATATAAATGTAGTTTATCATTGATGGATAATATCGTTTTCCAATTTAAGTTGTACTTTTTATTTGACTGTATTGGAGTTAGTGTTGAGCAATGGATTGATCTGCAGATATTTATTATAGGATGTATATTTGTATAATGTTCGGGTAAAATATTACTAATATTTATGATGTATGTAGGATATCGAATTTATATATGCTTGTTGCTGTTTATATTAAATCCGGTCGAAAAAACATATCGATAAGTAAAAAAACATACTCCTCAATATACTGGATATCCATTGAGAAAAGTTATTAACCGCATAGCGTTTTTTACCAAACATAATAATCTGGAATCAAAAGAAATTTCTCTACTTTTGAAAGACAAAATGATGGGGGAGGGAATCGAGGTAATTGATTATGTCCCCCATGGTAATTTCCCTAATGAGAAATACCGAAACAAAGAAATTGATTTGGCTATATCAATAGGGGGTGATGGGACTACTCTAAAGACCTTTAGAGCCTTACCTCCTGGAATTCCTGTTTTAAGTATCAATGCGGGTGGAACCCGGGGAATACTTTCAGAAATTTCCAAAGGTTCGGCAATTTCTGTTGTACCCACTTTGCTAAAAGGGGATTATTACTTGGAGAATCGAATTCGCTTGTCAGCTTCCATTGGGGATAAAACTTTTTGCCCGGCCTTAAATGATTTTGTTTTTGTTCGATCCGACCTAACCAAAACACCCTCTTTTTGTTTATCCTTATTGGGTAGTTCTATTTTCCAAAAAATGGATGGGATCATCATCTCAACCCCTACGGGTTCTACTGGCCATTCCTTATCAAACGGAAGCCCGGTTTTGCAGGAAACTCTTGAGTGCCTTTTGGTAACACCCATTGCCTCTGTCAACAGAATGCCATCATTAACCATTCCAATAGTGGATATGAATTTATATGCTAATTATGACGTAAAGCTCATTATAGATGGACAACAAATACATGAAATCCCAAAAAACGAAAAAATTTCAATTTCAAGATATGAGCACGATGCCGTCTTTCTAAGATTCAACAAAAACATGCTAAGGCAGTTGGCCAAACTTGGTTATTAAAGAGTACGTTACCGATTCAAATATTTTTTATATGGGTATCCCATTTCAATCCGATTTTAGTTTTAAGTATTACATAACTCCTGAAATTTTAGGTGAGATAAACCATATCAAAAAAAAAATCGATGGGCTCAATTTGTTATTGTCTCTTAAAAAGGTAATAATTGTTGAGCCTTCGTTAGCAAATATCGCATATATCTTAAATAAGATAAAGTCTTTGGGGCAATTTGGACTGTCCAAGCCTGACAGTTCTATCCTTGCTTTGGGTTTTCAACTAAACCTTCCAATTATTTCAACTGATTATACAGTCATTAATACTGCAAAGTTTTTATCATTAGATACGATAGTTCCGGGTAAGAGTAATTTTGAAGTAAAACAAAACAAAAAATATTGTAGTATCTGCAAAAGATACTTTGCTATTAGATTTTTATATTGTAATCAATGTGGAAATAAATTGATATTCAAATCCATAAAGAAATAACATTAAAACTATTGCTAATATTGTACATGTATATACAATTAATACAATAGGATAATCAAGATTCTAATTTTAATTGTTCTTTTATTTAAAATTATTTGATAATATAACAATAATATGATAACGTTAAGTTATTAAGTTATTGAAATGTTAAAAATCAGTAGCATGAATATAAAAAAAGATGAAAGATTTGAAACCATTTGTTACGCAAAAATTGATTACTATAGTTTCATTTTTATGTTCTATAGAGATGTATTGTAGATTACTCTGTAAAAAATACAAAGCCTATAAAACTGGTGATACCTTGAGTTATTATAGTCAAGGGTACAAGCTTTGTAAAGAATGTGGGTTATTTTTGGATTGGATGGGAACTCGATGCCCCTGTTGTAATACTGTCCTAAGGACAAAACCTCATAATTCATTCTCAAAACAGAAATATCGTTTAGGCCAGACTTTTAACTTGCTATAGTTGTTGCATCTCATTTGTTATATTGTGTGTGTGTGTGTGTGATATAGTTTGTTGTCCTTAAAAACAAACAATGATCGTGAGATTGTGATTGTGACTAGGAGGAATAATAATTCTCTTGCTCTTTTGTGATGTTGTCTATTTGTATGCTAAATGACTTTAATGCCAACTGGCCGATTTCTATCTCTATTTTTTTTGGAACTTTGTATACTTTGGGCTTCAAATTTTTGAAATTTTTTGATATGTATACGATAGACAATATCTGGTTTGCAAACGATAATGCCATTATTTCTGGGGGGTTCCCTTCTCCCCCAACTAAATTTATTACCCGGCCTTCAGCAAGCAA
>JACDHC010000108.1 GCA_013821245.1 Candidatus Nitrosopumilus sp. | reverse complement strand
ACTATTATAGTATTTTTAAATGGTAACAAAAAGTAACCTTTTATTTTGATTGCCGGATATAATGCATTTTGCCATCACAATAAAACTTTCAGTTTTTACCTAAAGGTTTATCTTACAAATTTCATGGATCTGATTATCCAAAAATCGCCTGCAAATACATTAAAAGATTACATTTGGAATGAAAAATAATTGTACAATGGTTTACTCCGTGGCGACGGAAATAATTTTTTTAGGACCTTTACATCTTCTTTAATACAAAAAGCACGTTATGTGAAAAAAATCCATTATTTTTAATTTTAGCCGTATCCAAAATATTATGGACCAGTATCCCTCTCCCATCCCCGTATTTGTAAAAAAATCGTATACTCACAATCGATATCCAGTTTGAAATACAACATTCATTGGCAATCAGGAATCCAAATGTGGCTCGACCAGGAAATGGCTGTGTATACAAGCATCGGCATTAACAAATTAATCAGCATGTTCTCTTATGCTTGCAACTGTCCACAAAGAGAGACCTCCTTTGAGGACATGAACATAAAATTTCCCATCAATTATAGAAAAAGATCCTGCTAAATGAATACGGAAGATAAAACCTCGTATACATCATGGTGTTTCGTTTTTATATGATATCGGGAATATTTCATACCGAATATCATGGAAGATTCAAATATCAAATGGGCAGAAACTATAAAAAGGGAAGCTCGCGGCGTAAACGAACTAGACTTGGGCGAGGTACAACAAGTGGAGCTAGAAAACATCATAACGCAGAAGGGCACCATAGGCAAAGAACAGTTTTGCATCCCAAAAAACCTTGTTGAAAAATTTGACGGAAATACACTGTGGTTTAGCTTAAAGATTGATGACATTGACAAATACAGCATACAACAGACATGATGAATAAAATATACATACATGGTTAATCAAAATAACAATATTGTTTTGGGACTACAATAAATTTCTGACCTAAAAAGACAAATATAGCTCTATATTTAATAGTGTATTTTAATTGATATAGTTATTTATTTACAATAAAAGTCTTAATTTATTTCCAAATTATCAACAAAATATATGTTTAATGGTAAATAGTGACAAAGATATTTATACGTTGTATAACAAACCTAATCAATGATTTCAAAAAAAATATTATTATTTGGATTAGTTACAGCAATAATGTTTTCAATAACTGCAAGTCATCAATCAATCAATGCAGCACCTATTACTGTAGATATAAATAAAGCTAAAAACCCTGGTCCCGGATTTGGTGAAGAGAAAATAGGAACTGTAAGCATTGATGCCCAAGGTACCAAAACAACCATATCAACTAATATGACTGCCAAGTCTGGACAAGACAAAGTATTTGAGGCATGGCTAGTAGATGAAGGCGGATCTAACTATAAATTAAGTTTAGGGCAAGCCGTTGATGGGAAATTACAATATGCAGCAAACTTAGTTAATCCCTATACATTTAAACAATTCATCATAACCGAAGAACCAAAATCAGATACAGATCCTAACGCTGGCAATACATTCGCAGGAGCACAATTACCGCCCCCATTTGGGCAATAACTTCCTTTTTTTATTTCAGATATTTTTAATGCAGCCATTAAAACAGCACATTAGAAATCAATATTTTTAAATAGTTAATCTCAAAAGGCACAATGGTAGCCCAACTCAATGTAAAATCAATTCACATTGGGCGATACAAACACACACCATCAGAAGAAAACAGATAGGAGCTCTTTGTTTTATTGTTTATATACATAAAATATCACAGTAACTTTATCAATTTTGACAAAAAATAACGATGCGGTTGAGCTCCATAAAATGCTCAAAGGTAAAATAGAAATTTGTAGTAGGATTCCACCTAACAAAATTTTTGAGGATGAAGCAACAGATAAAGGCATTTTAGACCTTATATATACGCCGGGAGTTGCCTATGTAGCTGAGCAGATATACCGCGACAAAGAACTCGCTTATGAGTACACATCAAAGTGGAATAATGTTGCAATAGTGTGTGATGGAACAAGAGTTTTAGGATTGGGAAATGTCGGGCCGGAAGCAGCATTAACGGTCATGGAGGGAAAGTCGATTTTATTTAAAATATTGGGTAACATAAATGCATATCCTCTTTGCATAGCTACCCAAAGCAAAGAGGAGATAATCAGATTCGTTAAATTGATAGAACCTAATTTTGGCGCAATAAATATTGAGGATATAGAATCTCCAAAGGTTCTAGAAATAGTTGAAATATTGCAAAAGGAAACATCTATTCCAATATTCCATGACGATCAACATGGAACGGCAGCCATAACACTTGCGGCATTGATAAACGCACTGAAAATTGTGAACAAAAGAATTGAAAAAGTTAAAGTAATAATTGCAGGGGCTGGCTCTGCAGGATACGGGATATTTAAGGTTCTAAACAAGGCAGGATTTAAAGAAATAATTGTAGTTGATAAAAAGGGGGCAATTTATGAAGGCAGGGAAGATTTGACTAACACGCTGCCCATCAAGAGTGACAATAACAATGAAGCCCAAAAAGTTACAGGCAGTTATGCTAACTCTTACAAAATAGAAATCGCATCCAAGACAAATAAAAAAAACACATCAGGAAGCATAGAGAGCGTTATTCATGGCTCTGATATTTTTATAGGAACGACAGGGAATGGAAACTTACTTGACATTAAAATGATACAGTCCATGAATTACGATCCCATAGTTTTTGCCTTGAGTAATCCTGATCCGGAGATACTGCCAGAAGACGCCAAAATCGCAGGAGCTAAAATCATTGCCACAGGAAGATCCGATTATCCAAATCAAATAAATAACGCAGTAGTATTTCCGTCCATTTTTAGAGCACTTTTAGATTTACGAATTAAAGACATAGATGAAAACATACTTATTGCTGTTGCCCAATCAATCGCAGATTTAGTAGATTTGAAACATCTAAAAGAAGATTACATTATACCAAAAATCAATGACCCAAGAATACTGCCAATAGTAACTAAATCAATAAAAGAATATATTTTGAGCCAGGGCAACAATCAATAATAACTTGGGTATTTCAAACGAAAAGCGAATTTTAGTTACTGGAGGAAGTGGCTTTATAGGAGGTCACCTACTCAAAAAATTAATCGATAAAAAAAAATCCAGCCATTATCCATACCATATTCGCTGCCTAACCAGAAATAAAAAATCAATTATGAACCTAAATGATAATGATAAATCAAAGAGCATAGAAATTATCGAAGGGGATTTATCCAACTATGATGACTGCTTGAATGCTTTAGCTGGAATAGACATAGCATACTACCTAGTTCACTCAATGGAAGGCTCTACAAAAAATTGGAAAAAATTTTCAGAAAAGGAAAAAACTACTGCAGAAAATTTTAGTCGTGCAGCTACCCAATGCGGTGTGAAAAGAATTATCTATCTTGGGGGACTAACGCATGGAAAAGATGAAGAACTATCTCAGCACATGTTAAGTAGGAAACAGGTAGGAGAAATTCTTGTAAAATCAAAATCCAACGTAACCATTTTCCGTGCAGCAGTGATTCTTGGGACTGGGGGCGGGTCTTTTGAGATGCTAAGGTACCTTGTTGAAAGACTGCCCATAATGGTTTGCCCAAAATGGGTTAAGAACAAAACTCAACCGATATTTATTGAGGATGTAATAGAGTATCTTTCCCAGTCTATTGAAATAGAGGAAACAGAAGGGAAAGATTTTGATATTGGCGGACCTGACATTCTGACTTATTTTGACATGATGAAGCTGTACGCCAAAATTATCAACAAGTCCATAAGGATTATCATCATACCTGTTTTGACGCCCAAGCTTTCATCTTACTGGGTGGATTTGGTGACACCGGTTGGGGCTTCTCTTGCAAGGCCACTTGTAGAGAGCCTAAAGCATGAATCCATAGTAAAAGATCACTCAATAGAAAGAATAATTCCTTTGAAATTAAAAACATTTAAGGAGTCATTAGAATACTGTTTAAAACAAGAGAACAGGTATAAGAAATCAAACAAAAACCTAAACAGAAAAGAAAGAACCTCGGTTTCGTTAAACTACAAAATCCTTTTGGTATCTTTAGGTTTGTTTCTCCTAATAGGTACCACATATTATTTCCTTGATAGCAGGCAAATATTTCTAAAACCGTTTTGGTTAATAATAGGTGCATTTTGGTATCTGTCAATATTTTTCTCCATCTATTTCATTAGATACGGAGCAAGATTGGGAGCTTTGGTAGCTGGTATAGTTGGCTGGGCTACACTGATATTTTGGGTATTGGATAACTATTATATTATTTCAGGATATTCATTGATATCAAGCAATCCAAATGCCAACGAGACATGGAGAAATGTAATGGGGATCATAATAGCATCCTTTACCATAATCTCATCCCACAATATCTTCAACAAGATAAGGTTTCATCAATAAACACATTTCATGACATATGCCAATACCATAAAAAACTATAAATTGTCTCCAAACTTTTTCATTTTTGAGTCAACTTGTCCTTGAGTAGACTCTTTGTCTTTGTTTTTATGTTTATGCTCAGTTTTGTGAGCCCGTGCATCCATTTCCTTTCCATGCTCTTCCCGTACATGATGTAACCTATCTTTTTCATGGATGAATTGTTTTCCGCACTTATTACATTTCAGAATTGTATTATGATGGACTTTTCTTGAATGTTCAATCAGTTCAAGATATGTGTTAAATTTTTCGCTATCTACCTCGCATTTATATTTCTTATGAAAAAGATCCACAAATCTATTAATAAATAGAGATATTATTAAGTTCTTTTGTTAAATGATTCAGAATTATCGTATAATTGCATTTATTTAACTTTTTATCATATTATTTAAAATGCACAAAATGGATAATTGTTATGGAAAAATATTCTCGCATGCAGTAATAGGCAATGATCAAAAGGTATTTTATCTATCCTTTTTAATTAAGCCGAATATCCAGTTATATGTTTCATGGTCTGAAACAGCGATAAATGACATTTTTGAATCGGTCGAAAGATCGCAATTCAAATCATTGCCTGTTTCATCAAAAACAAACCCACCTGCTTCCTTGGCAATCAAATAGCAAGCAGCCATGTCAATAGCCCTAATTTTATTTCTAAAATCAAGGTATGCGTCTATTGAGCCTTGTGCAAAATAACACATCTCCAGTGCATTTGCACCCAAATGCCTAATATGATTAACTGAGGATATGAGTTTTGAAATTGAAATAAATAGATTTTCGGGCAAGCCGGAAATGTTTAGGCCCACTACCATATCTTTTTGGGGTTTTCCAGTTTTTTTTGTTAAATCCAATTTTTTTTCATTGACAAACGAACCCCTATTTTTAGATGCATAATAAATATCCCCAGACAAAAGATTAAAAACAACTGCATCAGTTACGGATTGAAGTTTTTTATCCGAAGAATAAGCCAAAGAGCAGCAATAAAAAGGAAGCCCGCAATTGGCATTGGTGGTTCCATCTATTCCATCCATCACAATCAAACCATGGTCATTTCCTTTTATGAAACCACACTCTTCCCCTAAAACATCCGGCAAAAAATTGTTTTTCTTTAGGGTATCAAAAACAGATTTTTCTGCAATTAGATCGATTTTAGTAGAAATATCCCCTCCAGCACCCATACTGAATTTTTGCTGACCCTCAAAAGTACCTATGATATCCCTAGTATTTTTATAAACGCTATTAGCACACTCTTTTAAAACATCTAAAATCAACACGCTTTGATCACAATAGCCTTATCTAGGCAAAGTAATAAAAACCATATAAGATTAAAAAGTCTAAAAGGCAACGAACAATGTTAAAACGCCAAATAAATCAAATAACACAAAAACAACACAACGAACATACGTACCTATGCCAAAGCGTTAAAGTTAAGACAAATAAATACGGGATTGCCATAGATACTGCAAAAGATACACTTTATCAGATAATTGCAAATGTAAAATTGCAACATAATTTCACATCCAAAGTAGACATGCCATGGTGATTTATTTATAGGGAATATAGCATATTTTTATTGGTGCAGGATTTCTTTAACTTTGACAACCAATAAAACATAATAAAACACCAATACCACATAAAGCATTATGCTGGAAAGTTCAGACCCATCATCATCATCATTCATTTCACAATTATCACTTAACAGAGATCTTTTAGGGGTGGTTATAGGAGTAACAAATTCAGGGTATGTTCTTTTTGAAGGAAAAGAGCCAACCGGACTTGGGGAATATGTAATAATAACAAATGACGACAAAAAGAAAATCCTGGGTGTTGTTGAATCATGTCTAATTAAAAGTGATGCCTTGGATGATATATCAAATTTTCAAGAAGCTTTGGAAAGCAAATCGGTAGCCGAAATAAACAAAAGGGATAAAAGTTTTAAAATTAGCGTTAAAATTTTGGGTTTGCTGGACTTGCTGAAACAAGCCAAAGTAATTTTACCTGAAATACCACCATTGCCAGGAACAGAGGTTTACAAAGCAGATGAAAACGATCTCGAAGAAATCTTTAATCCTAATGAAGAATCATGGATAAGAATTGGAACACTATTAAGAAACAGCATTGTGCCTGCAAAGGTAAACATAAACAGGCTCACAACCAGGCACCTTGGGATTTTAGCAATGACAGGTATGGGAAAGAGCAACCTAGTTAGCATAATAGCTAAATCGATATCCGGGATTCCAGGCACCATGGTCATTTTTGATTATCATGATGAATATCGCTTTTTAGAGGGCGAAAACATCAATTTTGTTCAGGCACAAATAAACCCAAGGTTGCTCACAGCAGAAAAATTTGCAGAAGTTATT
>JACDHC010000006.1 GCA_013821245.1 Candidatus Nitrosopumilus sp. | reverse complement strand
GTCAGACATAGTATCAGGTCTGGTAAACTATAGAATAACTAACCACCATACCTAGAAACCGATGCTATGTCATATTGAACTGTATAGTTTGTTTCCAATTATGCAAGAGATCTACTAATGCTAATAAAGAAATGAAAATTTGGGTTTTTTTTGGGAAAAAGGTGTTAAACCAAACCTGTCTTTAAAATCTTTACAATGCAAAAAAAAAGAAAAAGATGACACAAAATGATATTGACAGACTAACAGAAAAAGTGTGATTCGACTAATCGTTTACTATAGTTTTCATTTCATTGGTTTGTTATTTGCTATACACTACAATCAAAAACTAAATTTTAACCACATTGTTGTTGATATTGATTAATGTGTTTCCTTCACCATTAGAATTAGTTTTTCCTATTACTTGGCATTTTAGTTTATCTTTATTGATGACCTCTATTATTTCATCAGCCTTGTCTTTTGAGGCAATGATACAGAATCCGATTCCCATGTTGAATGTTTTATACATTTCTTTTACGTCTATTTTTCCGTCATTCATTATCTGTTTAAAAATACCATCAATTTGAGGAAGGTTATCCAAAACATAATCCACATTGGAGTTCAATCTCTTGAATTTTGTAAATGCACCGCCCGTAATATGCGATAATCCATGTATGATGCTAGTATCAAATTCATCAATTAGTTTTAGAATTGTTTTAGAATAAATAGTTGTAGGCTTTAGAAGTTCTTTCCCTAAACTAGTTTTCAAATATTCTGGTCTGTCACTAACATTATATTTCTCTAAAAGAACTTTTCTTGCAAGAGTGTAACCATTAGAGTGTAATCCTGAACTATCAATTCCAATAATGACATCGCCATTTTTTATTTTGTTACCTAGGATCATTTTTTTTTTATCATTTATAACACCAAAAATCATTCCAGCTAAATCAAAATTATAGTCAGTAATTTTACCTGTTATAATATCAGGTAATATTGCTGTTTCACCACCCACTATTGCAACATCTGACAGTTTTGCACCTTTGATCAAACCTTTTGTTATTTCCTTTAGTAGCGTATCATTTGTTTTTTGTAACGCAATATATGACAAATAGCCTAATGGTTTTGAACCAACACATACAACATCGTTGACATTCATCGCAATGCAATCGATACCTATTGTGTCGTATTTTCCCATTAGTTGTGATATTAGTATTTTAGTACCGACTCCGTCAGTGTGAAGTGCCATTATTTTATCTCCAATTTCAATTAATCCGGCGTAATGTCCAAAACCCGAAATCACTTTTCCAAAATCAAGGAAGTGTTGGGTTTTTTCTATATCCTTCCCAATATGGCGTTGAATTCTTTTGATTTTTTTTATGTCGATTCCAACATCTTTATATTTTGTAAACCGCTCTTCTGATGGCATTACAAAAATTTATTTATAAATTAATTTATAAGTATTGAATATTAAGATAACTTTCATTTCACTATTGATCATATGAATTCCTGTTTTTTATTTATTAATTTGTTGGATTTTCGATTGTTTATATTTGTGTATTCACAACCCATTGGACCACAATATCTTCCTACATAAACTGCCTTGGGTCTATACAGGGCTGGCTTTGGGGCGGCCTCTGCAAATTTTTCTTCTATTATGTGGGCATTCCACCCAGCTATTCTTGAAATTGCGAAAATAGGTGTATTCAAATCAATCGGAATACCAAGACTGTAATATAATGAGGCGCTGTAAAGATCGACATTTGGATAAATCATCATTCTCTTGCTTTCAAGCATAATTTGTTTTGTTACCTGTTCGACTTTTTCGGTCATTTCATACCATATTGTATCTTTTTCTCTTGATATAGATCTTGATAGCGTAGCAAGGACTTCAGAGCGTGGATCGGTTGTCTTATAAACAGCATGTCCCATTCCCATCACTCGGCCACCGCTTGTTAGTCTTTTTTTGACCCAATTTTCGACATTGCTCATATTTCCAATCTCCAATAACATTTTCATAACCTGAATATTGGCTCCCCCATGGAGTTCACCTGATAATGCACCAAGGGCACCTCCTACACATGCGTATATGCTAGCTCTTGTGGAGGCAATTTCTCTTGCTGCAAATGTTGATGCATTAAAACTGTGTTCAGCATGGAGTATCAGACTTATATCAAAAATCTTTGAGACTTCATGCTTTGGTTGTTCCCCTTTCAGCATGTATAGAAAATTATGAGCATGAGAATTGTCTGGCAGTGGCTCAATTACCTCCATTTTATTCCTTGTTCTATCCCATGCTGCAACAATTGTAGGTATTTTGGCAATAAGTGATATTGCCCTGTTTATGTTATCTGATTTTCCTTCATCCGTTCTGTTATTATCATAATCAGCTAATTCCAAAACAGATGATTGCAAAATATCCATAGGATGGGCTTTAACAGGTTTATTTGCCATATTTTTTACTATAGAATGTGGTATCTTTCTTGAATCTGTTAGTTTGTTATTAAATTCATTTAACTCATCTGTATTTGGTAATTCTCCAAATAATAAAAGATAAGATGTCTCCTCATATGTTGAGTGATTTGCTAAATCCAGAATATCGTAACCCCTGTAAATGAGTTTCCCATTTTCACCATCAATTGAGCATATCTTTGTATCGGCAACTTCGATATTCCTTAAACCAATATTCCGTGTGTCCATCGAATATATTTTTATAATCTAGTTTGAATATTAAAGCGATTCTATATATAGAAATTGTTTGTTTTATTCAATTTTGTTATAATTATAATAATAATTCTCCAGTTAGTTTAAGTTTAAGTTTAATTCATGTTTTAACAAATTTATATTATCTGGTCTTTACCTATTTTTCCTATTAATGGACGATTTTACTTTAATTAATGATTCTATCAATGCTTTTATAAAAAATCAAGTTCAAAGAGGAAAAGTCAATGGGGTAGTAGTAGGGCTGTCCGGGGGTATAGACTCCACAGTAGCAGCTTATTGTGCTTCCAATTCTATAGGAAAAGAAAGAGTTTTGGGATTATTATTGCCTGATAAAGAAATTACACCACAACAAGATATAGATGATGCCCTGGAGATTTGTTCTATTTTAAAGATAGATTACAAGTTAATTTATATCAACAATGTTAAGAATCAATTTTTAGAAATATTAGAAAAAACAGACAATAACTTAGTTAGGGGAAATCTATTATCAAGAACTAGGATGTGTATACTTTACTATTATGCAAATTTAATGAATAGGTTTGTTCTTGGAACTGCAGATAAATCAGAATTGGCCATAGGTTATTTTACAAAATTCGGTGATGGGGCATCTGATTTATTTCCTTTAGGGGATCTTTACAAGACTCAAGTTAAAGAATATGCAAAGTTCTTAAACATCCCTAATCAAATAATCTCAAAAAAGAGCAGTGCAAGGTTGTGGAAAAACCAGGAAACTGAAAAGGAAATTGGCCTATCATTTGCTGAACTGGATGCTATTTTGTCATTTATACAAAAAAAGGATAAACACAAATTTGATTATTCTTTGATAAAAAAAATGTTTCCATCTTTATCGCAAAATAAACTTGATTATGTATTGGATCTAATCAATAAAAATGAGCATAAATTCTCATTTCCTCCAATATGTAGACTGAATTAATTCTTTATTCGCTTTTTTTAGGGACATGAAATATAACCAAAATCATATCACTTTTAAATAGGTTTATAATTTTCTTTTTATTATGGTCCTTGGAAAAGATGTAAGGCTGAATAGAATACTAAACAATGGAAAAATGATATGCATTCCAATGGATCATGGAATAAGTAGTGGGCCATTAGAAGGCATCAAAGATATTCACAAATTTATATATGATACTGAAAATTCTGGCTTAAGTTGTATCCTTATTAATAAAGGAATAATGAAAACTTTACCAAGACCACTAAAGATAGGAGTCATTGCACATATGTCTGCAAGCACATCACTTGGTCCGGATCCCAACAGAAAAGTCCTATTAGGTTCTGTTAGAGAAGCAATTAGATTAGGTGCTGATGCAGTCTCTTTACATATTAATATTGGCTCTAATGAGGAATCAATGATGCTATATACTTTAGGATTAGTTTCTGATGAATGTAATGAATGGAATATGCCATTGATTGCAATGATGTATCCCAGAGGGGAAAACATAAAGAACCCAAATGATCCAACTATTATTGCTCATGCATCACGAATAGGTGCTGAGGCAGGAGCGGATATAGTAAAAACCTTGTATCCAGGTAACATTGATGCTTTTAAAGATATAGTAAAAAGTTGTCCAGTTCCGATAGTTATAGCAGGTGGACCAAAATCAAAAACTACTCATGGTACCGTGGAAATGTGTCATGGTGCAATGCAAGCAGGTGCTATAGGAGTTACGTTTGGAAGGAATATATTCCAACATTCTGATCCCAATAAAATAATAAAAGCACTTTATGAAATTATAATTGAGAACAAGAAATTAGAGGACGTGATATACAAATTTGAAAGAGAATAAAAAGAATAAAAAAATTATATTAAAACCATTAATAAATAATTCAGATGCCTCAAAAGAAAAAACTCTTAAATTTATTGGTAAAGTCAAAGATAAGGTCGATCTTTTGTATATTAATCCTTCTGAATATTTGGAATATAATCATAAAGATGTCGGTTTGGATATTATTTACCCATCCGATAAGGCAGATTATGTGATATTAGATAGCGTTAAAGAATTGGAAAACCTTGGTTTGAATCATTCTAAAAATGATGCTGACAAGAATAAAGATAATGAGGTAAACCGAATATTTAATTTTAAAGAAGAAAGGAATGAAAAGATTCATTCAAAAAAAAAACAATTTGGAGTTTATAAAAAAGTAGAAAGCAATAAAGATATTGAAGAAATAAAAACAATATCCCTAAAAGGTGCTAATTTTGTGATTATTGATGTGGATGACTGGAAAATTATTCCGTTGGAGAACATAATCGCTACCCTTCAGGAGACAAATACAGAAATATTTTCATTAGCAAAGTCTGTTGATGAGGTGGAAACATTATTTACTGTTTTAGAATTAGGTGTGGATGGGATAATTTTTGAATCCGAAGATGAAGAAGAGATTTTAAAAATTCAAAATATTATTAGAAAGATTGTATTTAATATTACTCCCGCAAAAATACTGGAGATTAAAGACATTGGTATTGGCGAAAGAGTTTGCATAGACACTGTTTCAATGCTTTCTGAAGGGGAGGGTATGCTGATTGGAAACAAATCAAATTTTTTGTTTCTTGTGCACAACGAATCTGTTGGGTCTTCCTTTACTTCGCCAAGACCATTTAGAGTAAATGCTGGAGCGGTTCATTGCTATACAATTACCCCGGACGGCACCACAAAGTATTTATCCGAATTAGAATCTGGAAGTCAGGTTTTAATAGTTAATCCCAGGGGGAATGCGAGAATTGTTTCGGTTGGAAGAGTCAAAATAGAAACAAGGCCACTTAGATTGTTCAAAGCAATATGCGGTAGTGAAGTAGGTACAATCATTGTTCAAAATGCAGAAACCATTAAATTTTTAGATAAAAATAATAAAATCTTGCCTGTAACTCATGCCAATATTGGTGATGAAATATTGATTTTTTCTAAAGAGTCTTCAGGAAGACATTTCGGAATTGAAGTCTCCAACGAGTATATACTAGAAAAATAAAAATTGAAACCTATATTCACTGTTAAATTTTTTTATCAAAATGTTTACATTTTTAGAGTATTGTAATTATGGTCTTAACACAAAAGCAAAAGTAAATGCTGATTAGGCCAGAATCACTATATGATAAAATTATCTTGGGAAATTGTGAAAAAATATTAAAAAATTTTCCTTCTAACAGTATTCAATTAACAATTACATCTCCGCCATATGGCAATGCAATTGATTATGACTTACACGTCTCAAAGAAAAATTTGGAATATTATAGGGGCATAACCAAAGTTAGCCTAGATGAATATCTCAGTAACTTAGTTTCAATATTTAATGAACAGGTTTATCGGGTTACAAAAGAGGGTGGGTATTGTTGCATTGTTATTGCAAATGAGGTTGTAAACGGAACACTCATTCCTCTACCCCATTTACTTCTATCAAAATTAGTTACCCCTGATGGTAAATGGAATTTACATGAAGAAATAATATGGCATAAAGTAACTGGCGGTACAAATAGATATGGTTCTTTTATTATTAATCCCTATCCAAAATATTATAGAGCGAACATCATGCATGAATTTATTTTGGTATTGCGAAAAGGTGATGTAAAATCGGGTAGAACACAAAGAAGAGATATCCTTCCTGCTACTCACGAAGAATGGACAAAAGAAATTGCCAATTCAGTTTGGCATTTGGCACCGGTTCCACCCGGTTTTATTGATCATCCTTGTCCATTTCCAGAAGAGATTCCGTACAGGCTAATGAAATTGTATTCCTATGATGGGGATATAGTGTTAGATCCTTTTAATGGAAGTGGTCAAACTACTAAAGTTGCCTATAAATTAGATAGACATTTTTTAGGAATTGACATAAAACAAGAGTATGTTGATTTAGCACAAAATAGGTTATCCAATGAACCCCTCCACATTAGATCAGAGGCATTGATTGCGAATTGGAAAAAAATAGCATCACATACAGTATGATGCATTTTAATTATGGTTTTTGATACCGCATTGATTTCATTTGTTAAAATTATCTATAAGACTTGACGGGAATTATTATTTATTTTGTATATTCTCATTATCTTTTGAAACATTTATCTTTATCAGTAAGATTCCTAAGAAATATAGTAACAACATTGGAAATGAAATAAACCACATTGTAAGTCCGCTTCCATCCGGTGTTATCAATGCTCCAAAAATCACTATCGCTATTAATGCATACCTAAAATTCTTTAACCAAAAACCAATACCAACCAAACCAGTTAAAGATATGATGTACATTATCAATGGGAGTTGAAATGATATCCCAAATGCAATAAAAAATTGGAGAACAAAACTAACAAATTCATTTATATTTAAAAAGGATAGAATTCCCAAAGATTGTCCATATTGATATAAAAATGTAAGTATGACTGGAATAGCGATAAAAAAAGAAAAAATTATGCCTGTTAAGAATAGGACAGTTATTGGAATAATAAATTTAAAAAAAGTTTTAGTTTGAGTTTTTTTTGAAATTGCTGGGCTAATAAACCCAAATATTTCCTTTACTATTATTGGAATTGTACCTGTAATTCCCAATAAAATTGATACAGTAATTTGAGCAAATAACGATTGGCCAGGGGCGGTTTGAATAAGCTTTACTCCTTCTGGAAGCAAATTATTACCTAAAAAAAAAGTTATTTGACTAGCAATATTATTATAAACTGCTGGGTAAAAAAAATAAAAAGAATGATTGTTTACTGTTATTAGTTGGATACCAAATATTGAGGAAAAGATAACTATCGAAATAGCAAAAATAATTATTCTGAGAAACCGCATTCTAAGTTCATTGAGATGCTCTATGAAAAACATTTCCCCTGGGGCCATATAAGATATAATATGTTTTTGTACACAAAAAATATAAACCATTCAAAAAGAAAAAGAAATGTTATAATATCAAATTTGACATAGAAAATCAATTTGTTAATAGAAAAAAAAATTTGTGCTTCTATTCCATTAATTGCTGAAGAACTGGCAAGTGTTGAGGATAAAGTTGAACAGGCGTTAAAGGAAGGTATCAGTTTTATAGAATTTAGATTTGACTATCTAAATGATTTTGAAAATATTAATTCAATACTTGAGAGAATTTCAAAATACAAAAAACATTCCATTTATACATTAAGGCCCGTCACTGAAGGGGGAAAATTTGGTGAGAGTGACACAAAACGAGTTATACTGCTAAAGGAATTGGCATTAGCTAAACCCATGTTATTGGATTTGGAATATAACACCATAAGAACAAATGATGAATTGGCAGACTTCATTGACAATAATGGGATTAGGACCCTAATATCGTGGCATGATTTTGCAATAACCCCTAATGAAGAAAATTTAGTAAATTTGATCGATAAAATGAGAGTTTTTAGCCACTTCATTAAAATAGTTACTACTGCTAACACTATGGAAGACACCATCCGAATTTTGAAATTATACAGGCTAATTGACACAAGTATCAATTTAATTGCGTTTTCTATGGGTGAGTTAGGCATTCTCTCTAGAGTTTTATGTAATGTTATTGGTGATTCCCCATTTACCTATGCAACAATTGGAAATGCTATTGCTCCAGGCCAACTTACAATAAATCAAATGAAATCAATTTATTCGCTATTTCATAAAAAATTAATTTAATTCATTTTAAATTATTCGATATATTTTTTAATTTTGTATTTTTGAATCCTAGCATTGTGTCTCAATCTGTATCCGCAACAAGGACAAAACAACCCACTCCATTTTATAAAAATGTCGCAAATTTGACAACGCTTCTCATTTTCACCATAGCGAAGAGTCTTGGGTATTTTTTTAGATTTGTGTCTAATGCAAATTCCTCTACAAGTCATTGTCTGTAAAAAGCTCCATATTCCGAATGTATGTTAATTTTTATCTTTAATATGATATTCATCTAATGATTTTTTCACTAATATAATAGTATTCTAATGCAATTGAATTTAAAAAAATTAAATATGGTCCCTACGAAAATAAACAGTATTCTTAATGAACAAAGATGCCTTAAAAGGAAATGGAAATTCAAAAAAATCTTTCAAATCCTTTTGTATAATTGGCGATCCAGTCAGCCATTCTTTATCACCTCTGATGCATAATTCGGCTTTTAGTTCATTGAATTTGAATTATTCCTACATTGCATTTAGAGTTCCACAAAAAGAACTAGAGGAAACGATTTATTCGTTAAAGAAATTAAATATTGCAGGGTTCAATGTCACCTTACCACATAAGGTTAATGTTGTTAATTTTATTGATGACCTTTCATACGAGGCAAAAAAAGCAGGAGCAGTTAACACTGTTAATAATGAGGATGGAAAATTAATCGGATATAACACAGATATTCATGGTTTAATTGCTCCATTAGAAAATCGGCAAATAGATTTTAATAATATTGAAATCTTAATTATGGGAGCAGGAGGCTCTTGCAGGGCGGCTTTAGTAGCGCTATCTGAAAAAAAAAAAATTAAAAAGATAAATATAGTAAACAGAGACCAAAAAAAACTTGAAAAAATAATATCCCTAGGCAAGGAGTTAAGATTAAATTGTATTCCCTTGGATTATGATAATAGCACTGTTTTAAAAGAAGTCTCTTTAAACTCTAATTTAATAATAAATACAACATCTATAGGATTAAATAATGATTCAAGTCCTTTAAAATCAAATTTTATGAGTAAGGATACTTTTGTTTTCGACATAGTTTATAGGCCTATATTTACGAATCTACTCAATAATGCTAAAGATGCCGGGTGCAATTTAATTTTTGGCTATGAAATGCTTTTACATCAGGCAAAAAAGGCTTTTGAAATATGGACTGGATTAAAAGCCCCACTCGACGTAATGGAAAAATCATTATTCGGTATTTTTGGTGAACCAAAATAAATTGAAAAAGCCCACATCTACTTCTACAGTATACGGGGCCATCTCCGTTGTTAATGCGATAGCAACTGGGAAAGGTTCAACTCTGGGGATATCCCTAAAGGTAAAGGCCAAAATAACATTGGAGCCTGGTTTTACAGGTATTTCAAAAAACTTTGCCAATGACAGATTGGTTAATAAGATAATTAGAACCATTATACCAAATAAAATACTTAATAATAATTTTATTTCTATAAGCCTTACATCCGATATTCCAGCTGGATGGGGGTTAAAGAGTTCTAGTGCCGTTTCTAATGCTATTTCCCTAGCTTGTTATAAATTGATTAAAGAAGATATTTATGACAAAGCTGTCCTAAATACTGCTGTCAATTCTTCTTTGTGGGCCAAAGTAAGTGTGACGGGTGCCTTTGATGATGCATGTGCATGCTATTTTGGAGGAATCAATTTGACAGACAATCATTATAAAAAATTAATTAAAAGAGAACCAATAAACAATGATTTGTGGGTAATAATCTTTTTACCTAATGGAATTTACCGAGGAGATATCATGAAATTGAAATTCCATAAAGAACTTTTCAATCATGCCTTCAAACTTGCAATAAAAGGTGATTATTGGAGAGCTATGAATCTAAATGGTATTTTAATCAATTCCATCCTTTATAATAATTATGAACCATTATTATGTGCTATTGAAAATAATTGCTTAGCTGTAAGTTATTCTGGTAATGGTCCAGCAATTGCAGCTGTAGTCTATAAAGATAATATCGAGAATCTGAAAACCTCACTTCAAAACTTTAACGGGAAGTTAATTGTATCTCAAGTTAACAATTTCAAAGCTTTTGTTGAATAGTTATTAATACTAATTTTATTGAATTATAGTGCTGATGCAAAATGGTAAAAATAACTGTTAAAAAATCTCAATTGAGTGGAGAAATATCTTGCCCTCCAAGCAAAAGTTACTCTCATCGGGCGATAGTTATTTCTTCCCTATCTAACGGAGAATCAGATTTAAAGAATGTTCTTATTTCACGAGATACTCTTGCAACGATTAATTGTTGTAAAATGCTTGGAATTACAATAGAGTCTGAATCTTTTACCAAGAGAAAGCAACAAGCATCACATACATATGGTTATTCATTCTCAAATACTGTTAAAAACCTAAAAGTTTTAAGCAAAGGCGGAAGAACAGGTTTTAGTACACCTGAGGATATTCTAAATGCAGAAAATTCAGGAACAACGATTAGGCTTTTATCATCCATGTGCTCCTTAGTTAATAACGGCCTCACCATTTTAACCGGGGATAAAAGCCTAAGAAAAAGGCCAATGGGTGACCTGATCAAATCACTAAATCAGTTAGGAGTTGAATGCATTTCATCTAATATTTACAATACTCCACCTTTAATAGTAAAGGGAGGAGGGATGAAAGGTGGAGAAGCGGTAATAAGTGGGCAAATTTCAAGTCAGTTTATTTCATCTTTGTTATTATCTTGTATTTACGCTAAAACAAAGACAAGAATCAAGGTTTTGGGAAAGCAGGTCTCAAAACCATACATAAATTCTACAATTTCCATAATGGAAAAATTCGGCGTTGAAATAGAAAACAATCCGTATAACATTGAAAGAGAATTACCCTTCCCTAAATCGTCATATCTCAAAGACAATACCGTAGCCAATACTGTGGATTATGATATTGAAAATAATACCATAACCGAATCTTACACCATTCCAAACGATAAAGACTATTCGCCAACAACTTTTCGAGTGCCAGGTGATTTTTCAACTGCAGCATTGCTTATCTCTTCTGCGATACTAAGTGATGGCGAATTGACTATAGATAATTTAGATTTCTCCTTACCTCAAGGGGATTCCAATATTATAAACATAGTGAAAGAAATGGGTGCTGATATTATTGTAGATAAATGTAATGGACAAGTAAAAGTTACTGGAACGAGGTTACTTGACGGTGGCGAATTCAATTTAAAAGACACTCCTGATCTTTTACCTGTAGTTTCAATTCTCGCATTAAAATGTAAAAATTCAATAAAGATTACTGGAATATCGCATGCGCGGTATAAAGAAACCGATAGGGTGGCAAATATCGCTACCCAATTGATAAAATTTGGGGCAGAAGTTAAAGAAGAATTAGACTCTATTGTGATTAATCCACCTAAAAAAATCAATAGTGCATCAATAAATTCATTTGAAGATCATAGACTATTCATGGCCTTTTGTATTGCTTCCTTAACTACTGAGGAATCTAAAATAGATGGGGCAGAATTCGCAGATGTTTCATACCCTGGATTTATTGGTGAAATGAAAAGATTGGGCGCTTCAATAGTTTAATTAGCGTAGATAAAAGAGATTTTTTTTTATTTAATATAACTATGGAGCTATTTATTTACCCCTTTCTAAAATTTTTGGTTAAATAACTCAGTTTACCAGTGACATGAGTCATTTTCAAAATTATTAAAAATAATATATAATGGAATTACAAATTTAATTTAAAATGCCTGCAAACACCCTTGGGGATCGATTTACAATTACAAGCTTTGGAGAGAGTCATGGCAAATGTATTGGTACAATTATTGATGGATGTCCCGCGGGTCTAAAATTAGACGAATCAGACATACAGCCTTTGTTAGATTTAAGAAAACCGGGACAATCCGCAATAACAACCCAAAGAAAAGAGATTGATAAGGCATCCATTTTATCTGGAGTTTTTAATGGATTTACTACTGGAGCTCCTATCTGTATAATAATTTGGAATAGTGATGCTGATTCCAGATCCTACGAGGAAATAAAGAACACTCCAAGACCAGGACATTCAGATTATCCTGCATATGTTAAGTATGGTGGTTTTGCTGATTACCGAGGAAGTGGAAGGTTTTCTGGGCGTTTAACGGCAACCATAGTAATGGGAGGGGCAATAGCATTAAAAATTTTAAGTGAGGCGTTAAAAATACGGATCATTAGTTACACTAAATCAATAGGAAAAATCTTTGGTAATACTGAAAATATGTCTTTTGATGAGTTGTCAAATAAAAGGTATTCCAATGATGTTAGATGTCCTGATGATGAGGCTGCATTGAAGATGAAAGAATCTATATTATTAGCAAGAAAACAAGGCGATTCTCTTGGTGGCATAATAGAATGCACTACGAGCAATATTCCACCAGGTCTTGGCGAACCTATTTTTGAATCAATTGAGTCGGAAATATCAAAGGGATTGTTTAGTATACCTGCAGTCAAAGGTGTTGAATTCGGTTCGGGTTTTGGAGGTTCGAGTCTTTCAGGATCTCAAAACAATGACACGTTTTATATAGAAAATAATTCCGGAGCAATACTAACTAAGTCTAATAATTCTGGTGGAATTCTTGGAGGCATAACCAATGGAATGCCGCTAAAGTTTAGAATTGCATTTAAACCTGCTGCGTCTATATCTATGACTCAAAGAACAATAGACATGGAGAAAAAAATTGAAACCGATTTACAAGTCAAAGGGCGCCATGATCCTTGTGTTGTACCTAGGGCTCCACCTGTTGTTGATAGTGTGGTTGGCATAGTGTTAGCAGATCATTGCCTAAAATGCAATTTAATACCTTCGGTATTAAAAGAATAGCATAATCGGTGATAGGGGGAGAAATCATATGACTATTGAAAAACTCGATGGTTTAAGGGAAGACATGAAAATAGTGACACAGAACATTATATCTCTAATTAATCAAAGAATGGAGATTGCAAAAAAAATTGGCCAAATCAAAAGCGAATTGCAAATAAGAGTCGTTGACGATAAAGTTGAACAAGAAATTAAGAATTATATTCTGCATAATTCTAACAATAAAGAATTAGACCCTGTATTTTTAGGTCGTATTATCAATATGCTAATAAAAGAATCGGTATCTATTCAAAACAATGAAAAGAATAAGATAAGACCATTATTGAAAAATACTGATACTAATAACAATAATTCGATAAAACCAATATCGTCATCTGATGGGGATAACAATACAGATTATGAAAATATTATCTCCAATGTTAAAATAAAAACTCATATGGATGTATTTAATAAAGCAAAACAATTAGATTCTTTGGGTAGAAATATCATCCATATGGAAGTTGGGGAGCCCGACTTTTTCCCTCCTCCTCAAGTTAAAGCGGAACTAATGTCTATTTATGATAAACATAGGTATCATTATACTGAAACCGCAGGTATATTAGATCTCCGGAAAAAATTGTCCCTATATTTAACCCAAATAAGCGAAACCAAAGAAAATAAAATAAATCCACAAAATATAGTAACAACAGTTGGTGGTAGATTTGCAATTTTTTGTACTTTTTGTTCATTACTTCATCCAGGCGATGAAGTTATAATTATTGAACCCGCATGGCCAGCGTACAAGGATTGTGCTAATTATCTGGGTGTTAAAACAAAAATAATAAGGTCAAGTTTGGAACAAAATTGGGATCCGGATATTTCTGCAATCGAGAATTCAATAAATGTTAATACTAAAATTATTTGTTTGAATTACCCTAATAATCCTACGGGAAAAATTTTAGACGAAAAAAAACTACAGTCCATTGTTAAAATAGCAGAAAAAAACAATCTTTATGTTCTAAGTGACGAGGTTTACTGTAATTTTGCTTTTAGGAAATTTACCAGCATATTGAAAATTCCATTTGAAAACTCAATTATGATAGGATCATTTTCAAAAACTTATTCTATGACAGGATTTAGAGTGGGATTTGCTTATTCAGAGAATAAAAAACTGATTGATAAGTTAATAAAAATTCAATCCCTGACTTTAACTTCTGTTTCTGAACCGATGCAGTTTTGTGCTTTGGCTGCATTATCTTATAATCCTTCAGAATACGCCCAAACTATGAATAAAAGAATTAATTTTGTTTGTTCTGAGTTAAAGAAAATGCCATTTGACTTTTTCCATCCAGACGGAGCAATGTATGTATATGCAAAAATCAATGATGAATTGGCCATTGATGACTTAACTTTGATTGAAAAATTATTGAGAAAAGGTGTTGCCGTAGCACCAGGAAGTGGATTTGGGGACAGTTATATGAAATACATAAGAATCTCTACATGTATTGATGAGGACAGGTTGAAAACAGGCTTAGATATAATCAATCAAACAGTAACATCATTATAGTTTTAATATCATCAAATTTGTGACTGATAGAAAATTGAGAAAAATTTTAATAATAGGGGCAGCAGGAAAAATGGGAAAATGGTTCTTTGAGTATTTTGTGAATATGAAAAAAAATTTTAATCATAAATCTAATACCTCCGATCTTTCGATTGATAAGATTTTTCTTTACGACATAAAAAAAATTGATTATACATCGCTTATCAATGATAAAGATATTGTTATTACCAACAATATATACGAATCAGTTAAAATATCCGATATAATTGTATTCTGTATTCCCGTCAACGAAATAATAAAAATAATTACCTGCAAAACCGTTTCGTTTAAACAGGGCACAATAATTATAGAGATTTCATCAATCAAATCTAACATCCACAAAGTTCTTTCAAACATCTCAATAAAGTTCAATGTTACAACATTGTGCATCCATCCAATGTTTGGACCTGGCGCATCTATTTTTGCAATAAATAAAATTATTTTTATTCCTGTGAATATAAACAAAGGTAAAAATGAAGAGAATTTAATAAATAGTCTTTTTCCTTCATTTGAGAAAATCACAATCAAAAGCCCTGAAAAGCATGATTTAGCTATTTCAATTATTATTAGTTTGATTTATTTCATTAATTTGGTGTTTTCAAAATTTATAGTAGAAATATCTAATTCAAAAGAATTTCAATTCGAAGAAAGTCCAATACATTTTTTAAGAAAAGTATCCGGAAATACATTTAAAATTCAATCTTTATTAAGCGAAAGTATTCTAACAGACGATATATCTCTTTTCTTGACCTTGTTTGTAGATAATGATAAATCTGTAACAACGATTAGTAAATATGGCCAACTGTTCAATAACTTATTAGACAAAATTGAAAAAAAGGATAATGTATCTATAAAGGAATATGTACTATCAGTTAGGAACACCATCAATAAAGATGTTGATATAAATCAATCGTATTACTTGTTGTACAAATTTTTGAATTCATAAATCCATAAAGAACATTGAACACAATATAATATATAATCCAGTTTTTACTTTAAAAACATGGTTGCAAAAAGATGGTTAGATAATGAAGTTTCGCTAGATCCTATCAAAGACTCAACAATTGCAGTTCTTGGATATGGTATTCAAGGTTCTGCTCAAGCGTGTAATATGAAGGATTCCGGAATTAATGTTATTGTAGGTTTAAGGCCGGGTGGAAAAAGTTGGTTAAAGGCTGAAAAGGATGGTCACAAGGTTATGTCAGTCGCTGAATCTGTAAAACAATCTGATATAATTCATATTCTTATACCCGATATGGAACAAGAAAATACATTTAAAAATGAAATTGGCCCTTACTTATCCATAGACAAAGCGATAAGTTTCTCTCATGGTGCAGCAATCCATTGGAAATGGATTGTATCTCCTGAGAATGTTGATATAATTATGGTCGCTCCGAAAGGTCCAGGCCAAAGGGTTAGGGAGTTGTACCTTGATGGATTTGGAACTCCCTCCCTTGTAGCAGTTCACCAAGACTATACAAAAAAAGCATGGGATAGGGTTCTTGCTTTAGCAAAATCTATTGGTAGTACAAGGCCGGGTGTATTACAAACCAGTTTTAAAGAAGAAGTTGAGACCGATTGGTTTGGAGAACAAGTTGACCTTTGTGGCGGAGTGCACAATATGATAGTAAAATCCTTTGAAACTCTTGTTGAGGCAGGGTATCAGCCAGAGATAGCATATTTTGAATGCTTACATGAATTAAAGCTGATTGTTGATCTGATACAAAAATATGGTATCACAGGAATGTACAATCGCGTCAGTGAAACCGCAAGATTTGGTGGTCTTACTAGAGGCAAACGGACAATAGATCAAAATTCCAAAAACAATATGAAACAAATTCTCGATGAAATACAATCAGGCCAGTTTGCAAAAGAATGGGTTGAAAGTTATAGAAAAGATAGGAAAACAGCATTTGCTAAAATGTTAGATGAAGTAGAAAACCATGAAGTGGAAAAAGTCGGCAAAGACTTAAGAAAAATGATGTGGCCTAATGAGGACATAAATTAAGGCTATGTTGGTTATTTTTTCTTTACATTGTTTTGTATGTGCTCTATAATATCTTTAAGTGACGTTCCAGGCCCAAAATTACCAGTTATTCCCTCTTTTTCTAATAACTTTTTATCCGATTCAGGGATTACTCCGCCACCAACCAATAAAACATCGTCGATATTTTTTTCTTTGAATAGCCTTGATACCTTGGGAAATAACGTGAGATGAGCTCCATTTAATAAACTCATCGCTACCACATCAACATCCTCCTCTATAGACGTTTTGACTATCTGTTCAGGTGTGCAAAACAAGCCGGAGTAAATGACTTCCATGCCCGCGTCTCTCAAAGCTCTACATATTACAAGCGCACCTCTGTCATGCCCATCTAAACCCAACTTGGTTACTAATACCCTTATTTTTTTACCTGTCGTATCGGATTCTTGCTGGTGCGTTATTGCTGAAGACATATAATTAAATAGTAATAATGCATTGGGTTTAAAAAATTTTATATCAAATAAAATTAATACCGAGTATTCATTTATCTAAATAACAAATAGAGTTATTTTTATTGCTGGCATGTTCATATAAAAGTTATTTTATCTCGTTTTATATTGTTTGTGTTGTTTTGTTTCACCTATCTGGTATTTGAGGTATAAAAATAATTCAATTATGATTAATCCGTTATGATGCGTTAGGTTAAAAACTAAAAACATAATGGATATGAATTACAATAAGCGCAATCCTTAATATTAATAGGGTCCTATTATTAATTCAATATAAATTTATGAATAGACATAGTGATTTTCATTACCGACAAGTTATTCAAGATCAAAATCAAGATGTTCTCCATAAACTTTCTGAGAACAGATACCCGGAAGAAATAGAAATTACAAAATTCATAGAAACAACCAATACAACTGATCTATTAAAAATTTCAAGATCCATAAGAAATAAAAACAATTTAAGAATTATTACTTACTCTAGAAAAGTATTCATTAACCTTATCAACCTATGTAAAGATACCTGTTCATACTGTACTTATAAAAAAGAGCCTCCCGATAACAATTCGGTTATGTTAAAACCATCTCAAGTTCTATCTATCGCTGAAGCCGGTAAGAAATTAAAATGTACAGAAGCCTTGATTGTTACAGGCGAACGTCCAGAATTAAAATACAGGGAAGCAAGAGACTGGCTAAATAAATTAAACTACAAAACATTGGTAGAATTAATTGCAGATGTTAGTGAAAAAATACTAAAAAAAACCGGGTTATTGCCCCATACTAATGCGGGAAGCTTAACAAAAAAAGAAATGTCGATGTTAAAATCAACAAATGTTAGTCTTGGTATGATGCTAGAGAATTCAAGCGAGGCATTATTGAATGTAGGAAAGGCTCATGAAAATGCCCCTAGCAAAAATCCAAAGGTACGAATCAAGTCATTAATTTCTGCTGGTGAACTTAAAATTCCCGTTACCACTGGTTTGCTAATAGGCATAGGCGAAAGCCTGTCTGATGTGATTAATTCATTATTGCTTATAAATGAATTAAATAAAAAATATGGGCATATTCAGGAGGTAATAATACAAAATTTTTCCCCCAAGATCGGAACCAATATGGAAAACGATGTTCCACCTTCAAATGATTATTTTTTAAAATGCATAGCAACTGCCAGAATACTATTAAAGAATATAAGTATTCAGGTTCCACCTAACCTAAGCCCGAAAATATATTCGGGGTATATTGATGCAGGAATTAATGATTGGGGCGGGATTTCGCCTTTAACGCCAGATTATGTTAACCCTGAATATCCATGGCCTACAATAAAAGATATTGCAAAAATAACCAAAATGAAAGGTTTTACTTTACGGGCAAGATTACCAATTTATCCAGAATTCATAAACAACTATCATAAATACAGCAATTTTGTACCTATGAGTCTTAAAAAGTACATTGAAGATTTAATAGATAACTCTGGATTAGTTAAAGGGGAATACACAACATGAATATCGATACTATATTAAAAAACATTGATCCTGAAATTTCAGTCATATTAGATAATTCTTTAAGCAATAGGGAAATAACAATTTCTGATGCCCTAAAGTTATTCAACAGCAAAGATGTGGAAATATCCATTATTTCATTAATAGCTGATGAACTAAGACGAAGGGAAAATGGGAATACTGTAACATATGTAGTTAATAGGAATATCAATTTTACAAACGTATGTATAAAGCAATGTGGATTTTGTGCCTTTAGTCGGGATTTTAGGCAAGAGGAGGGTTATATTTTACCAATTGAGGAAATAGTTATAAGAGCTAAAGAGGCTTGGAAATATGGCGCAACAGAGGTATGCATTCAAGCAGGATTGCCACCAAACATGGATGGATATCTATATGTGGACATATGTAAGGCTATAAAAAAAGAGTTGCCTGACATACACATTCATGCTTTCTCCCCTGAAGAAATTCTTTATGCGTCTGTGAAAACAAATACAAGTGTTTACGAATACCTAAAAATGTTAAAGGAAGTTGGTATCGGAAGCTTACCTGGAACATCTGCAGAAATACTTGTTCAGGAAATTCGAAACAAAATATCACCCGGTCGAATATCTGTAAAAGACTGGATTAACGTCATTACAACCGCACATAAGTTAGACATTCCAACCACATCTACTATTATGTATGGTCATTTGGAAACATATGACGATATAGTAAAACATTTAGACATACTAAGAAAAATACAAAAAGAAACAAATCATTTTACAGAGTTTGTCCCATTAAGTTTTATTCATACTGAATCTCCGATGTATAATTTAGGATTAATGCCGAACTTAAGAGAAGGTGCAGAGGGTTCTGAAGTATTGAAAATGCATGCAATATCTAGAATCTTCTTTAACCAAGTTATAAAAAATATACAGGTGTCATGGGTAAAAGAAGGCCAAAAGTTGTCTCAAATTATGTTATGTGCAGGTGCAAATGATTTAGGAGGGTGTCTGATAAATGAAAGCATATCTACATCTGCTGGTTCCCTGTATGGACAAATATTAAGACCTAAAGAAATGAAAAAACTTGTTAGTTCTATAGGTAAAATTCCTGCCCAAAGAACTTCTAGTTATAAAATAATCAACAAATATGAAACTAAAGAAGAAATAGAGAATGAATCCATTCTAGATAAAGTTGACCCAACGGTGTTTGGCTCCTATAAAGAACTGATTACTATTAATAAATTTAGATACAAGTTAAAGTGAAGTAATATACACTAATTCTAATATTTTTAGATTTTTGGTAATTATCCAAAAATCTTTATATGTGTATTTTTCCAAAAAAATAAAAGTTGTTTTTAGATAAAAGTAAAAATGAGTTTAAAAATGATGTATTGTTAGGTTTAAGTGATCCAATACAAAAATCCATCCCTTCAAAATATCTATATGATGCCGTTGGTTCAGAATTATTTGAAAGGATTACCGTGCAACCCGAATACTATCTTACTAGAACTGAAATAAAAATACTAGATATCCATGCAAATGAACTAATAAAGGATATACCCAAAGAAATTATTTTAATAGAGTTAGGTAGTGGTAGTTCAAAAAAAACCAAATTTTTATTTACCGAAATAATGAAAAAGCAAAATCAACTATATTATTTTCCAATAGACATATCTTTTGACTTTCTGAACTCTGTTGTCACGAACCTTCAAAAATCCTTTTCAAATGTTATTGTTAAAGGGATCCCAGATGATTATATAAATGGGATTAACCATTGTAACAACATTTTATTTGAGAATAATGTTGAAATCAAAAGTGTTTGCAGGTTAATAATATTTTTGGGGTCGAGTATCGGTAATTTTGAGATTGGTGATGCGCGTAATTTTCTAAAGGATATAAGACTTCAAATTAAAAATGGCGATTATCTCCTAATCGGGTTTGATCTCGAAAAAGATGTCCCCTTGCTGGAAAGTGCATATAATGATAATGAAGGTGTTACTTCGATGTTTAACTTAAATTTGCTCAACAGAATAAACAAGGAGTTAGGAGGAAACTTCAGTATTGATAACTTTTCTCACCATTCTTTTTACAATAAAGACAAAAAAAGAATAGAAATGCATATTTTATCTAACAAAAAACAACAGGTTTTCATCTCTTCTTTGAATAAACAATTTTACTTTGAAAAAAATGAGGCTATTCATACAGAAAATTCCTATAAATATAGTTTAGATGATATTGAAGGAATCATAAAGAGGGCGGGTTTTTCAATGGAAAAGGAATTTTCTGATGAAAATAATTGGTATAAACTAGCTCTATTAAAACCTAAATAGAATTTTTGTTTTTGAATTTCAGAAATAATCAATCAAACGTCATGTAATATTGCTGATTTACCAAATATGGCAAGGAATTGAATTGTATCTAATTGTTACAACAATTATAGAATCTGGTATGACAATAAGCAAATTTAGGATTGATTTTTTTTTACAAAAAGAATTCTTTTTGTCTGGCTTTGATATGCGTATTTATAAAAGAAAAATGGCGCAAAGACAAGAAAATTGGATAGCGAGTCTTCAAACTGCAAAATCCTTATAAGAAGAACTAATCCCAATTTGTAATCATATTAAAGATTTATAATGCATTTTACATTTTGTAATGCAGTTTTCCTTTTGGAAAAAAAACTTAACGGTAACAGAAAATTAGAATTGGATATGATATTGTAGGTATTGCCTATGATTTTACCACAGTTAGTTTTTGCCTGTCAATGTCCTCTTTTTCTATTTTTTTGAACAATGGCTCTATGTTCTGATTCAGTGTGTGGCCGTTCTCAAGAAATATTTCAGATGCAGAATACCAATTTTGTATTGATAATTTGTCATTGTAGCCTAGTTGATGCCAAATCTTCTCTGCAGATGAAGGTATGAACGGATAAAGCATGATTGCCAAAGCTCTTGTTGCGTTTACGGAAATCCATATTGCATTGTTTGAGGTATCTTTTGGTTTCCATGGATGCTTGTTTTGAAAATATTGATTGAAAAATGTACTAAATTGTAAAATACTCTTGATGGCTCTGTCGATATTATTGTTATATAACAAATCACCAATTTCATATGCTATATTTTCAATTTTTGATATGGCCTGTTTGTCCGCTTCATCAAATTCAGCCGGTGATGGGACAATACAATTAAATTGTTTCTTTGTAAAAGAAAGTGTTCTATTAATGAAGTTTCCAATATTGGAGATGAGTTCATTATTTATTTTTTCTTGAAAATTATCCCAATCAAAATTAATGTCTGATTGGGAATATGGGATGATTGATGCAAAGTAAAACCTAAGATAATCCGGATTGAAATTCTTAACAAACTCTCCCAAGCCTATATACCAATTTTTACTTTTTGATAACTTTCTATTTTGAAATAAAAGGTGACCTCTTGTAATTATTTTATCGGGTAATTTGTATTCATTATCAATTCCTATTCGTATTGAAGGCAAAAACAAATAATGATGATACACTATGTCCTTCCCAATGTAATGGTATATCTCCGATTCATTCCATAACTTTTTCCCGTCTTTTTTTAAAACATTAGAAGCGAATGTTAAGAGTGACGATATATAACACAAATGATTATCAAACCAACCATAGAAAACCTTTATTTCCGTGGATTCAGAATTGTTCAGATTTGGTATGGGAACACCCCAACTAAGGTCTCTGGTTATATCCCAGTCTTGCAATCCTGATTCAATCCAGTTTAACACATATTTTACAATATCGTGTTGAAGGTTTTCATTTGTTAATAACCAATTCTTTAAATCTTTCGAAAAATCGGATAATTTGAAAAAATAGTGATTGCTTTTTTTCTTCACTGGTTCATTTCCGCATATTGCACATTTTGGCTCCAGTATTTCCTCGGGCACCCTTCCACAAGACTCGCACAAATCAGAATATTGGTTATCGGCTTTACAAAATGGACATTTTCCAACAACATATCTATCTGGCAGGTATTTGTTATCAAAAGAACAAAAAAACTGAACAATTGGTTTCTCTACAATGTGGTTGTTATCATATAACTTTAAAAAAACATATTGAACAAAATCTATATTTTCAGTTGAACTTGTTTTATAAAAGAAATCAAAAACGATTCCAACAGATTCAAAATCCCTTTTGTCTTTCTCATTCCAGATCTTAACGTATTCTTGAGGAGTCTTGCTTTCTTTTTCTGATTTTATAAGGATTGGAGTCCCAAAATCATCTGTTGCACATATGTGATATATCTCGTTACCTGTTAATTTTATAAACCGGGTAAAAATATCTGCGGGCAAATAGGTGGAGGCAATATGTCCCAAATGTATCTCACCATTCGCATATGGCAATGCCGAAGTCAATATTATTTTCTTATCTTTTATTTTGTATGGATTTTTTTTTGGTGTTTTGCCCGGTTTATCTTTATCTGATTGTAAATCATATCCACAATCATTGTCAGGTGATTTACAATTGTTATCCAAACCAAAACCGGGCTCGTTATTCCTCTTATTATAAAATGATAAATTATCCATAAGATTTCTTTCTTTTCTTTACTAGTAATATCGATAGAATTTTAATTTAACTATGAAATTACTCAACACGCCTTAAAAAACATTTAATAATTTTTAATCTATAACTATATTTCCATTAAATGACGTGGGTAAAAATCGCAAATAAAAACGAAATCAAAGAAGGAAACGGAAAAGAAGTAAATATAAATGGTCAAAGAATAGCATTATTTTTATCAAATAACAAATATTATGCAATAGAAGCATTGTGCCGACACCAAGACGGCTCGCTTGCACCAGGAAAAATAGATGGTGAAGTGGTAGAGTGTCCATTGCATTTTTGGCATTACAATATACGAACTGGTGAATTGCTGGATTACCTTGAGGGTGTTAAATTGACGACATTTAACCTGGAGATTAGAAAAAATGAAATTTACCTTGACATTTAGTAATTATCCGGAGAAATCTAAACCCATTTCTAATGAAACTATTTAACAGCCTTACAAATCAAAAAGAAGACTTTCTTTTACCAGATGGCAAGATTAAAATCTATTTGTGTGGGGTGACAGTCTATGATGATTGCCATATTGGTCATGCAAGAACAATCATAGTTTTTGACGTTCTCAGAAGATATTTTTTATCTAAAGACTTTGAAGTTGAACTTGTACAAAACTTTACCGATATTGACGATAAAATAATCAATAGGGCCAAAATAGAAGGAACCACTTTCGACCTCATTTCGCAAAAATATATAAAAAGTTACTTCAGTGATTTTGATGCCTTAAATGTAATTAGATCTACTGCATATCCAAAGGTTACAGAACACATCAAAGACATCATTGAATTCATTGATGGATTGATAAAAAAAAATAAAGCATATGTGGGGTCAAATGGTGTGTATTATACGGTAAAATCGTTCTCCAACTATGGTAAGCTTTCTAATAAAAAAAGTGACTTATTAGAAGCAGGTGCCCGCATTGAAATTGATGAAACAAAAGATGATCCTCGAGATTTTGCATTATGGAAATTCCATGGTTCTGATCCAGTATGGAGCAGCCCTTGGGGATTGGGTAGGCCCGGATGGCATATTGAATGCTCTACAATGGCAATAAAATACCTTGGACATAACTTTGATATTCATGGTGGGGGTCAAGATTTAATTTTTCCTCACCATGAAAATGAAATAGCGCAATCAGAAGGACTGTATGATGAATCATTTGCAAAAACGTGGGTGCATGTAGGTATGGTTACCATAGAATCAGAAAAGATGTCCAAATCTATAGGGAATACCGTTTTGATATCTGAACTTTTAAAAAAAACCAACCCACACATTATACGTTTGTTTTGTCTGTCTGCTCACTACTCTAAACCTCTTGACTATTCTGAAGAGAATATTGACAAAATCAAAACAAAGTGGGGACAAATAGATAATGCATACCATGAGTTAAGGTACCGAATTGATAATAATCTACAATATACTCCAAGCCCTCAATTCAACTGTGCTGCTTTTAAAAGCGACTGCAGTGAATTTTATAAAGAATTTGAAAATTTTATAGATGATGATTTAAACTTCTCCAATGCATTAACATCCTTTTTTAAATTTATCAACAAGATAAATAACATTTTTTCAATAGATGTTGCAGACAAAAAAATATCCGTTTTTGTTTTCGAACTTTTAGAAAAATTCATGTTTGTGTTGGGTTTAAGAATCTCTTCAGCCCCGTACGACGAGAAAGATAAAATTCAAGAATTGATTGAAAAAAGAAATACTTTTAGAAATCTTAAAAACTATGAGGAAGCCGATGGTATAAGAAAGGAACTCTATGCTAAATTCAATGTTGAATTGACCGACCATAAGGGTTTTACTGTATGGAAAAAAATTAATTGATTTATTAATACTTTGGAAAAGGAATGTTGGCTTCGTCCAACTCCAGTATTGGCACATATATAGAAAGCGTATCTAATCCAATATGATCAACAAAATTAAATTCACCAGTTAGTCTTTTTAATTGAATATATTTCTTTAAGATTCCCTCAGATGGGATAAAATAATGTATTGTTGATCCACCTATATTTCCAGTTTGGATAAATAAAACCTCTTTATTGTTCTTAATGGTGTGATAGAGCATAGGGATCAAGCCTATTGGTGATTGAGATGAGTATAAGATGACTTTTAGCATATCTTCAAGTGATTTGTATTTGAAAAACACTAAATTTTTATTGTAGTCTGATTGACTATTATTTTCGTTATTGCTCATGTCTAAAGTTTATTAATGCAATATAAAGATTTTTTTGTTTATTTATTATAGGCCATTTAAGTCATTTTATTTTTTATTTGGCTGGTATTGAAAACGCTAAAGTCAACGAACCTATTAAAAAACTAACCTTCGATTTATGCCATTTCTTTAGAAATCACCCTTTTGCTATTTATATTAACTATCAGTTAACCACATTAGAAATCCCTAGTGGGACGGTCAGTCCATTTATAAGGAAAAACAACAATACATCAACACTAAAGTTAAATCCCCATTACCACGATAGGACGGTTTGTGGACTGTCGGAAAATACCCAACAAAGCCATGCAAAAAGCAAAATTTTTTTATGGGTTTTAATTACAAATAAATCCCTAATAAATGAGTTATATGCAATATTTGCCCCACATATTGAACTATAAAACAATTTATCTTTTTTAGTTTGAATTGCATTTTACGCCAAACAAACATCTATAATACTTTACTTAAAATAATTTATATTGAAAATAAACCTAACATCCAATAATCATTTAACATGTATAAATCACAAGGATAAAAAATTTTATCTTAGTTTAGAAAGTTATATTGCGGAACCACCAAACAACAATGAATGCAAGGAAGGCATGCTAATATGCAATGAATGTCCTCAAAAATACCCCATTATTGACGGTGTAGCTATAATCGTACATAATTTTGTCGATTACTGCTCTGAAAGAATGATGACATTTGGAAAGTGGATTTTAGAGGTAAAAAGTGATGGACTAAAAGGTTATCTTAAGGATATTGCCAAAGGCATCGAAAAAAAAAACATTACAGGCAATAACTATGAAAATGACGGACTGTATTTTCAAAGTTACAGATGGCTACATAATGAAAATTTTGAAAGTGATAAGTTTCTTCATCTGCTAAGGTGGAAAATCAAACCCTCGGATATTTACAGAAAACTAGCTTCAAACGTAATTTTCAATCCTGAAGGAATTGGATTGGATTTAGGGTGTGCATTGGGTTTATCTACCTTGGAAATTGCGAAAAAGTTTGCATTTGTATTCGGGGTTGACACTTCTTTTTCATTTATTAGAGAGGCAAGAAAAAAATCAATGGATCAAGGGATAACAAATACGGAATTTATAGTTGCAGACATATTGAATCTGCCTTTCAAAAACCAAAAATTTGATTTGGTTTTCGGCCTAAACGTTATTGAATTTGTTTCATTAACCAAGTTATTAGAAGAGGTTCATAATCTCCTTAAACCTCACTGTACTTTTATAATTACCTCACCATATGACTACAATCGCGAAAATGTTTATGAGCCAAAAATGGATGATATTTTGATAAGAAAAACCATCGAAAAACATGGCTTCGAAATATCCCACAGAACCCACAATGAATCATTTATCCCATGGGTGTTAAAGATAAACGAAAGGACATATCTTTTCTATTTTCTGGATTTAGTTGAGGCTAAAAAAATCTCAAAACATAAATATTGATCAATATTTTTTTTCTATCTCATATATTTAATGATTTTACTGTACAATAATTCTTGAATATGTTTTACTAAGATTTAATAATAGTAGCGTTAGAAAAAAAACAAACATATGATGAAAATTGTGTTGGAAAGATCTTCTGCCACTTCCTGTTCTTTCCTTGATTATGATGCCTCTGAAATTGAGGATGGCGTTACTTCTAATTGTTTGCTGGGCCTTTTTGGGACCCCCATTATAACTAGAAACTTAAACATACTTAACTCATTATATGAAATTGAAAAAATATTGATTCCAGCAGAGTTAA
>JACDHC010000291.1 GCA_013821245.1 Candidatus Nitrosopumilus sp. | reverse complement strand
GTGGTATATAGATTCATTTTCAAACCAAATCAATCTTAAATCCACAAAATTAATTTGTTTTCATATCAAAATATTATTGTTGCAGGCCGCAATTCAGAAAATCTATTTCTTAAGTGAACAGAGCCTAGCCTAAGATAAGTTTACTCTATTAAATGCTTATAATATAGAACATTGTAATATCTGTAATAAGCGGGGCAAAAACGTTGCATGTACTCTAACAATAAAATAAAGATCATTGCATCGTTGTTATCTGCCTTTATAATATTGGTTGGCATAATAATCATATTAAGTTCAAACATAGCAAATGATTTGCTTAAGGAGAGAATAGAAAACCAATTCTTAAGTGAATCTTTCGGCAGGGGAGAGGCAATTCGCTCATTGCTGGAGATATATTCAAATCAAATTAATCACTTAGCTTACCGTCTTTCCAGTGATGACGATATAAGGGATATATTATCGGCAAATGAACAGGAAAGGCACAGTCCATCTTTTCGCGAGTATAGTGGTTTATCCATTTTAGAGCAAAAGATTGGGGAACTAGGCACAACATTTGTCAATTCAACATATATCAAAAATATCAAGATTATGGACAGGAACGGGAATGTGTTATTATCTTCAAATCCATCAGAGATAGGGAAAAAGGCATTTTATTTTGACAACGAAAAACATTATTCAAATGCCACAAATTATGGTGTTACCAATATTGAATTAAATAAAGTCAGGGATGAGAACAGGCAATTAATAGTTTTTAATGTGCCCCTTAGAGAACAACATAACGCCTCAGATAAAAAAGAGAATTCACATAACAACTACCTCATTTCTGCCAGCCTGGATACAAACTCATTCAACAAGATACTGTTAAACAGGAAAGGTCTTGGTGAATCAGGAGAGGTGTATCTAGTCAACAGCAGCAAGGTGATGGTGTCTGAATCCAGGTTTTTTAACAACACAAATCCAATAGCTGTAGATACCTTACCTGTTAGGCAATGTTTTGAAAGTATCAAGGGTAAGGACGCAAGTGGTGTTTACAATGATTATCGCAATATTCCGATTATTGGTTTTTCATATTGTGCCAAAGACTTGGGATTTGTATTGCTTGCTGAAATTGACAAATCTGAAGTATTGCAACCAACAGACAATTTGAGGAACACCATGGTAATTGTATTTGTGATAAGTGGCTTTATCCTTATTGTCATATCCATAGTAGTTATTCACACGCTTTTAACATGGAATAAAAAACTGGAATCTGTTAACAAGCAACTACAAAGCCAGGATAAAATGCAAAGGGAGTTTATCAACATTGCAGCCCATGAGTTAAAAACCCCAATTCAGCCAGTCCTTGCCTTGACAATGCATCTTAGGGAAAAGACAAAGAACAAAGAGCAGATTCAGTTACTTGATGTAGTAATTAGAAATGCACAGAGACTAAAAAAACTGTCTGACGATATTTTAGATGTAACGAAAATTGAAAGCAATTCTCTGAACATAAACAAAGAGCAATTTATCCTTGATGAGCTGATATCAGATACAATCAAAGATTTTGAAAGTAACCTGAAGGATAAGGAGATAAAATTTGAGTATCATAACTTTAACAATGCGCACAACTTATTTGCAGATAAAAACAGAATAGGACAGGTCATTTCGAACATCATTGGCAATTCTGTAAATTTCATCAACAAGGAAGGGACAATTTCAATAACTGTAGAAAAGAAAAAAAATAATGACAGCATTGGAGATAAAAAAAATGTGGTTGTTGTTAGTGTCAAAGATAATGGCAACGGTATTGACTTCGAAATGCTTCCAAAGTTATTCACAAAGTTTGCCAGCAAATCGTTTCAGGGTACAGGGTTGGGGTTGTATATCTCAAAGAAAATTGTAGAAGCACATGGCGGAGTGTTTTGGGCCGGAAACAACAATGATGGAACAGGTGCCACATTTTCATTTAGTTTGCCTTTGGAGAATTCAGACTAATTGATACATTCATCAACATGCAACAAACAATATCCAAAAGCCACCTACACATAACAATTGGGGTCATTGAGTTTCATTTTTGACCACATGCTAAATTGAAATTGATAAAGATGCACAGTATATCCGTAAAAAATATCAAGGACAAATATTCAAAAGCAACAATGGTAATAATAAAACATTTAATTATCAATAGCCACATAATTGGCTAAAGAAAAAAACTTGAAGAGAATCCAATTTAATACCGTGTTTGAAGCTTCAAAAGCAGGCAAGTTATTTAATTGGGAAAGAGATCATAAATACGGGGTTTTAATATTTGAAGTGTCAAAGGAGCAATACAATCT
>JACDHC010000290.1 GCA_013821245.1 Candidatus Nitrosopumilus sp. | reverse complement strand
ATATACATACAATAAAGGACAGAACGGATTTACCATTTAAGATATTCTTTTCATAATAATTATAATTTTTATAAACATAAAAAAATACAATCACCAATCAAACTATTGAATTTGAGTGATAAAGAGGGTAATTTAAAAGGTATATGAATTGGTGTTTGTTTGGATACTTTGCAGATTTTTAAAATGTATGCAGGTTTAGAGATGGCGTGAATAACTACACACTGTCTTCCTATCCATCACTTTATGAATGATGTGTGTAAAGTATCTTTTACTTCCATTAAATTTTTTCGCCTTTTTTTAGGGTTATTATTTGTGTTGAGGCCCTCCTTTTTAAATAAATTACAGCCACAACAGATAAGGTTGATATCAACGCAGCAGTTAGAAATATCAGGTTGTATGATAATAGTGAGGGATACGGTCTCTCACTAACTCCACTAACGAATTCCTGATAAGCCTGCATGTATATGGAAGCAATAACAGGCCCAATAGAACTGCCAATTAGCACAATTACAACAGATATGCCTATAGATATACCGCTGTATTGTCGAGGAGTGTATTGTAATATGACATTGAATGAGCCAACATTTATCAACGACAATCCTGCAGATATAATCACCAAATTTATGGCAATCATAGACACTGTCGAATGAAAACCAGAGAGAATGAAAAAACCGATTGTCGTAATTATACTTCCAGCTATAATCGGTTTAAGATTACCAATTTTAGATACAATAAAACCCGAAGAAGGTGCAAATATCAAAAAAACTATCATAAATGGTAATTGGATATTTGCACTATCTATTGCATTCCCACCAAATCCAAGGGGTGAAGGGCTTGTTACTAATATTGGTATTGTTTGGTATACCATAAACATTGTAACGCCAAAAGTTAAAAGAATAATATTTGCGGGGACAAGAATTTTATCTGCTATCAGATTAAGGGGTATTAATGGGAATAGTGCCTTTCTCTCAACAATAATAAAAGCGATCAGAGAACCTGTTGTTAATGCGGCTAATGACGCCAAAATAATATAAGTATATGGCAAACCAGGGGAATTGGTGTTGGTGTTATCGGCAGTATTTGCAAAATATGTGAGTGTAAGTAAAAAGGAGGTTATTGTTATTGCCAAGGTTACAGCACCCTTTAAATCAATTCGAGGTTTGTAATTTTTAACAACTTTTTGCGAATCTTTGGTAGGGTCCCGGTTCACTGCGTTAGGATTGGTATCCATGTCTTTCATAAAACCAGATTGGTCATTTCTTTTTCCTTCTAATTTCGCTTTGTCATCATTTTGAACGAATTTTTTAATTATTATCCAAAGAATAATAGCAACAGGGATTATGGTAAAAAATGTAGATTTCCATCCAAAATTTTGGATAATACTTCCACCTATAGATATGCCTACTACTGAACCGGCGGCAAACATTGAGCTAAATATGCCAACACCTATTGCAAGTTTTTGTACTGGAAATTGGTCTCGTATGATTCCAAAGGCTATAGGAAACATGGATATGCCTATGCCTTGGATAACCCTGGAAGCAAGAAGGAAATATATATTATTTGACAGTCCACCAAGGCCAATTCCCATTATATAGATTACAAATATTATTAGCACCAATTTCTTTTTGCCATATATATCAGACAACTTTCCGGCGATGGGGGTCATAACAGCGCCTGCGATAAGATATGACGTAAGAATCCATGATGAGGTACTGTATGAAATATTAAAATCAGAAATAATATCACCCATTGCGGGTAATAACATAGTTTCACCATACATTGTGATTAAAATTGTTGATCCCAAAATGGCAAGTGTTATCCATGTGGATCCTTGAATTTTTTCAGAAGGTTTTGCCACATTCCATCTGTAAACTACCTACCCTTAATATGTCCTGATATTTTGTTCAAATTTTACAAAATGTGCCTATTATAGAGGTCAAACCCTTTTGGATAAAACTTTCAAGTTATAACATTATACGCCATTACTCGTACTCTCTCAAATCTGTTTATTTGTTTGATTTGGTAAAAACTAACACAAGTCTATTGCAAACTAGTTGTTTTTGTTTTACTATATAGGTCAAATTTACATCTTTGTATTATTAATAAAAAAATAAAAAATGGCCGAAATATCACTATATCCATCTAAATGGATATTGATATTCTAATGATTACTTTCTATCATTATTGACAAAAAAATCATTTGTGTCGTCTTTTTTTATCCCCATTTTAAAAAAGACTTTTTCTTTTTAATCGGCGTATCAAACATAGATTATTTTAGGGGCGATAGATTGGATGGTAAAGGCAGTGGGTGTTTT
>JACDHC010000289.1 GCA_013821245.1 Candidatus Nitrosopumilus sp. | reverse complement strand
AAACCGTATATAGGAAAAAAAAATTGTTCTGCTTTCTCAATTATTGTTCTACCTTCATAATTATATTTGAACAATGTGTTGTCTTTATTTTTTTTTAATTTATCATATTTGTCTCCACCACCAGACATTTTTCCTTCTTCATATTTACTGCATCTATATATATTACCTTTGAGATATAAAGAACATTAGAATTACATTTTTATGGAGACTAAATGTACGAGCCAAGTCAACAGAACACTTAGAGTTCTGAATATTTCGTATAGTTTGTCTTTAATTTTACTTCTCTCCTTCTCCTTCTCCTTTCTCTTTACTATCGGACTTGTCATAAATTACAAAAATAAGTTTAGTTGATGTGAATGTAACTTTTTTATTTTACTTTTGTGAATTGTAGTCCAAATTGCTCAGGTCCATATTTAATGAAGTTGGAAATGGGGCTGGCAACTCCATGAAAATCGTAACAAAATTGGATATTTCTGACATTAAAGTTGATTATAAATATTGTTAAATCAATCATACAAATTAAAAGTCATGACAAGTTTTTACATTGAAATTCCTTTGTAATTAATGTCTACAGCGTTTGCAAAACAATGCCTGGAAATAATCATATATAATATGGAGGTTAGAACCCAAGGGGGTAAATGCCGATTACGGCTCTCTGCAAGAGAATGTAGTATTGCATAGAGTGCAGTCAGTTAGGATTTTTAGTGCGTTCTGTATTTGGTATGTATTCCCTTTGCCATAAATCCTGGTTGTTATCCTGTCTAGCCATTGAATGATCGAATGTATTTATAAAAATCATGGGGATGTAGAATTTAGCAAGTGCATGTTTTATATCCATAAGATGAGCCTCTCACATATGTTACCATGGTAGTGGATCGATTAAAACTAACTACTATTTGATGATGTCTGCTTGTTATTCTCATTTTAATTTTGTTATTTTTTAACTGCGTTTATTATTTCGGTAGTTGTTAACCCTGATGCAAAGCTAAATGTTGCTAATACAAGAGAAGAATGGGAGATTGGTTGCCATTGAGAGAACAAAAACCAAACTAAAATAGCAAGCAAAGGATTTAGAAAAAAAAGCGAAATGCCTTTTAGTGATTGAAAGAAAAGAATGCGCCTGGTAATCTCTATATTTAGTAAATCCTCTTTAGTTAAATTCATTTTTGTTTTGTCGTTTTCTCTGTTTAGTTCATCATCGATAAGCAGACGAGATGTTTTATATAGGTATCGAATATGACCACTTAGCAACCCAAAGAACACTGTGAAGGGTCCCACTGCCACAAAACTTAGGTTAAGGCTGTTTTGTCCATCTTCTAACATAATTAACTACAGTATTGCGTACAACAATGAAGACATAACTTGATCTGGAATAATGCAATGTCGTCTGTAATAACAACCATAAACAGACTCTCTACAGGCGAATTGAAATAGGTGTAATTGCTTTTCTATATGCACAATATCATTACAAAATCAAGATATTGTTATAATATAAAAAAATCATATAATTTAAGAATAAGAGATAATTAAAAATGCCTTGAAATATCTTTATTGCAAGGTCGTCTCCAACAGGAAATGATCGATTCATACCGAGTACCAGTAAATTATTTAATTGAATTTGTTAAAATTGCTAGTTATTGTGATGTTTTTCTGTTGAATTTAATCAGTTTTAATGCCGAACTATTAACATAATGGCATTATGATAAAACTAGATGCTATAATATTCTAATTGCGATTTCCTAAATTATCTTGGATTTATCCAGCAGAATTATCACAGGTAGTTTTGTTTGATAATTATTATATCCCATATTATTGCAATATAATTCAAGTCTAAATTGTTAAGGTCAAAAAACAGCAGGACAAACGTGGTTTTACCATTAATTTTGGTGTCGCTGGCGTATCTTGTTTTTACTTTTACGGGGTTTGGTTCTCCATCGACAGTTGATTTTGGATTTGCTCAAATCCCTAACCATGATTCAATCCGAATCACAAACACATCAACATACGTAGATGATTCTGGGAATTTTCATGCTGTAGGTGAGGTAAACAACACATCAGATGACCCACAAAGCAGTGTAATGATTACTGCAGTGTTATCGGATTCAACAAACAATGTGACAGGTAATCTTTCTGCAATTTCTTCGTTAGATGTAATTAGACCGGGTGAACTATCGCCATTTGATATAGTGGCTGATGATCCGGATATAGCGGGAAAACTTGAATTTATTGAATTTTCCACTACTTCCCAGCCTGGAGTAGAAAAACCTGCAAACCTGATTATTAATGGCAGTAATGCTTTTTTGGATAATGCTGGAAA
>JACDHC010000107.1 GCA_013821245.1 Candidatus Nitrosopumilus sp. | reverse complement strand
AAGGTATATTTATTTCCCAATTTTGGATGAGAACCCTCTATAATTCTAAAAAGTGTTGGGTCCCTCATAGCAGTATTGAGGCTATCCATTTCACCACTATAGCGCACAATGCATTCATTTTGTCGATATTCACCAGCAATCATATTTTCAAATTCATTTAAGTTATGTTCCACCTCATTAGACCTACAATTACAAGATACGCCGTTCGATCGATTAACTTTAATCAGTTCCGGATTACATTCACACACATAGGCACAATTTCTTTGGATAAGCTTTCTGCCGTATTCATATAGAATCCCCATATCGTCTGACGTGTTTTTTACAATAGACGGTTTGACTTTTAGCCATTCAAGACCTTCTGCAATAGCTGCATAATATTCAAGTTTTTCTTTTACGGGGTTTGTGTCATCAAAGCGCAAGATAAGTTTACCGTTGTACATGCGTGCATATTCTTCATCAATTATCGCAGCCTTTGCATGGCCAATATGAGGATAGCCGTTTGGCTCTGGAGGAAACCGGGTGACAACATCACCGTAATTTGCTCCAATTAATTGAGGAAGCACAGGCAATTGTTGGTTATCAGTAGATTTTTTTTCAGGTATTTGATTTTTATTTTCACCATCATTTTTTAAAATTGGCTGATTATTACCAGTGTTAAGATTTGTCAAAAAATGATTTTGGTCATTGATGATTTTGTCATATAACACTTTCTTTTCATCTAGGGAGAGAGAAGATAATTCTGAAATGATTTTCTTTATCTCAGGAATGATGTCTTTGATGTTTTTTTTTGAATCCTTTACATAAGAAAATGTTTTTGAAATGACAACTTCTGGCTTTATGTTGTTATTGAAATCGATTGCATTTTTTAGTGATATCAATTTTATTGTGTTTACTAGTTTATCATCAAGTATCAATTCCAACTACAACCCCCTTTCGACTATATATTTAGCTGAATTTTTCAAAGACAGAAGTGGATTTGAAGTATCATATTTATCCAATATTTCAAATGCATCATCAATGAAGGTCTGGGCGACAGAACGTACTTCTTTACCTATGCCCACTAAAGCTATTTTATCTACAATTTCTTTAATGGACTCATCACTTGCATTTTTTTTCCCGAAAATATTTTTCAATTTGAGTTTATCAACAGGTTCAAGGTTTTGTGTTGCCAAAAGAATAGGGAATGTTTTTTTACCCTCTCGGATATCATTGCCTACGGCTTTTCCCGTTATCTTAGGGTCGCCGTTGATACCGATCAAGTCATCTATCAATTGAAACGCTATTCCAATTTTCTTGCCGTAATTTGAAAGGTTTTCGATATCAATTTGACTGCAGTTTGATGAGGATAACGCCCCAATCTCGCATGAGACCTTAAACAAAGAGGCTGTTTTTTTTTCTATCATATTGATGTATTCCCCCTTAGAAGAAAAATCCTCATCTGTCGACATTTTTATATCTAATGCCTGACCTTCGCATATCTCTATACAAGATGAGGACAAAAGATTCATCATTTTGATCAAAGTTTCACTTGGCAATCCAAACTTTTTTCCATAAAGAGCGATAATCTGAAAAGATTTGGAAAATAGAACGTCACCAGATAAGATAGCAACAGGAATTCCAAATTGCTTATGTACTGCAGATACATTATGTCTCAAGTTATCGTTATCCATGATATCATCATGAATTAATGTAAAATTATGAATTAATTCGACAGAAGAAGCATATGGTATAGCGGTTTCAATAACACCCCCAAACAGTTGGCAAGATTTAACAGAAAGAAACGGTCGGATCCTTTTTCCACCACTTTTGATATAATGCAAAGAAGCATCATAAAGGTGCGCGGGGTTACCAGAAACGTTAGAAATGATAAACTGATTTATTTTTGAGGCAATAAAATTAATCTCAGTTTTTATTTCTTCTGCACTACTCATAATTACCTAATACACTAGCTAATTTATCTGTCAATATATACCTTGTATTTTTAAGGGATTTTATATTACCCGCACCTAGTAAGAACATTGTCGACTTTATTTCAGCCAATATTGACTTTGTAAAATTCTCCAATTCCTCTTCTGATTCGGAAGCTCTCCTCAAAAAAGGAAATGCCATTGCGCACAAATCTGATCCCAATATTAGGCATTTTGCAATTTCCAAACCGTTCCTTAATCCTCCCGATGCTATAATTGGCATTTTAACAGATTTTGAAACTAACAATATGCTTAATGCTGTGGGTATGCCCCAATCCCAAAAAAGTTCTCCAAGCCTGGATTTGATATCGTCATTCTGTCGGTCAGCCCTTATTTTTTCTATTCCTGCCCAGCTGGTTCCCCCGGAGCCAGCAATGTTTATCGATTGGATTCCCGAGCTCTTTAACCGTATTGCCACATCTGCTGATATACCTGAACCTACCTCTTTTACAATGATGGGTATTTCAATGTCATTTGCCAACTTGGCGATCTTGTTTAAAATTCCTTTGAACCGTGGTTCCCCTTCAGGTTGGATTAGCTCTTGCAACGGATTAAGATGAATAGCTAATGCATCAGCGTCAATCATCTTTATGATTTTCATAATGTCAGGGGTGGACAGTCCCTCTGATAATTGCGCTCCACCTATGTTTGCTATCAGGAACGCGTTAGGCGCTACCTCCCTGGCAATAGAATAGCTCTCAACTAGTTTTTCGCTTTTTAGTCCAGCTCTTTGACTTCCTAAACCCATACCAATTCCATATTTTTCTGCGATTTGTCCCAATCTTTTGTTTATTAAAAAAGCCTCATCTGTGCCCCCTGTCATTGAGTCAATTATCAATGGAGCAGAAAAAGATTTGCCCAGAAAAGAAGTGGATAGATCAACTTCATCAAAATCCAATTCAGGCAGTGCATTGTGAATTAGTTTGACATACTCTAAATAGGTAGAGTTTCTTTTTCCTTGTGTGTTTTCTTTTAGGGGAATCTCTATTCCCTCCCTTTTGCGTTTTTTAATTTGTTCTACAAAGCTTTCATGCTCGTTTTCAACAGGCATTCCCACTTTATCCTGAACTTTGTTATCTTCATCAAAAAAAGACATTCAATTACCACCTTTTTCTCCCTGCTGCAATTTTATGGAGGTACCAACAAAGTCCCTACCGTTAACTATATCCACCATTCTTTCAGGATAAAATCCATTTACCAAATAGACAGGTGTTCCATTTTTAACTATATTTATTGATTCGGATATTTTCCTTTTCATACCCCCTGTGACATCAAAAGACATATTTGTAAACTCAATGTCGGTATCAGTGCTAGTTAAAAGCTCATTATTTGCACCTATGAGTATATTGGACATTATGTTACCATTACTAAGACTATCATAAATACCATCCACATTCGTTGTGAAAATTGAAAACAGAGGATTTAAACTAACTGACAAGATGTTCATTAATGCATCGCCAGATAAAATTGAGAAATTTCCTTTCGTTGTATGCACAACATCTCCATAGGTTATTGGGATAATATCATTATCTTTAATCATATCCACTATATCCACTATTCGCTCCCTGCATCCAAGGTTATTGAAAACTAAAGATGATGGATGGATACTAAATGGTTTTAAGTTTTTAGAGATGAATTTTTCGATAATAATGTGGTTTAATTTTATCATGGATTCATTTACCCGTGACACGCCTTCATCAGGATATTTAGAAGGCTGGGTATGCATGTCATACTTTACAGACCAATAGTGGCCAAAAGATCCTCCACCATGTACAATTATAATTTTATAGTGTTTTTTTAGTTCTTTAATAATACCGGATAATTTTTCAATAGTTTGATAATTAGGTGTAAGAGGTTTATCTTTGAACGTAATTATAGAGCCACCTAGTTTAATAATTAAAAGATCATTGTTCTTTATGCTATTCAACCTGTTTAGTGATATAAATTCATTTTATAAATTATTATTTGGTTAGTAGCAATTTGGCAGAGCCATAGACCTGCCTACAGGCATTATATGGTTTTGAAGGAGTTGGATGTAGTGGTTTTATTCTCAATCTTAACTCCATCATCATCTGGATTCACAAAAAAGTAGTTTAGTTTGAGTTCATCGAGTTTTTTTAACAACCCATTAACAAGAGACTGGTCTTTAATGTCCACTAATGATAACAAGCACCCCCCACCCCCAGAGCCTGTGATTTTGGTACCAAAAGTTCCACCTGATCGGCAGACTTTTATGATCTTCTCTATAGCAGGATTGGATAATGACAGTTTCTTTAAAATAGAATGGTTTTCATCCATCAACATACCCAAACTATCCAGGTTTTTAGTTTCCAAAGACTTTAGGGAAAAACTAAAAATGCTTTCATATTGTTTGCACAAATCGGAAAAAAACTCCCCATCATTTTCCTTGATTCTTTTTACCTTATTTACCATTTCAAATGTGTTGTGAGGAATCCCGGTATCTATAACCAGAAATGGGAAATCACGCATATCTGCTCTAAATCTATTAAATCCATGGGATCTGCTATAAATGCCAAGACCACCATATGTGCAGATACTGCAATCAACCCCAGATGTGTTGTTGTTTATCACTTTTTCAACTTCAATGGACTTGTCGCAAATGAATTTTTTATTTAGATTATTATAAAAACTATAGTAAAACGCCCCAGTTAACGCAACGCAAAACGCAGATGATGACCCAAGTCCCCCACCTATAGGTATCTCAGAGTGTATGGAGATATTCATATTTTGATTGCCATTTACAATGCTGCCATTAGTGCCGCCTATCAAGTAATTGATTATTTTGTGTAGGTTTTCAACTATATCGACAAACAGTTGTACGTTATTGGTCATGGTGATTTTTGAATCAGATATCTCGGCACTGAATCCCAAATTAGATGATACCCTTATCTTTGTACTATTTCCGTCAGAATTCTCATACTCAAGTTTTATTCCAAGTCTTTTATCAATAGCAAAAATAAGTGACGAATAACCATAGACTACAAAATGCTCTCCAAAAAGTATTGCTTTACCCGGAGAAGTTGAAGTTACATTGTTTAATAGGACCATGTCTAAAAGGCATCATAGCAACAACAGAGAGGAGTATCCTACAACAGAAGACTTGTTACCATCAACATCTCCACTAGTCAGGTATTTTAAAAGGCTAGCATCAGTGTTGTTTATTGTTTTTGAAAAATTTATCGCTGAAGCTATACATCCAAATCCACATAATGTCATTGAATTTTCTTCCATAGTTTTATAAAAAGAATCAACATTCATAGACAGGATATCGGACAGCAGTTTGTTATCTTTTTTATAACATTCATCATAACATAGATAATGTGAGAAATTTGAGGAAACTATTAAAATAACATTTTCATCTTTGGGAACAACTGAGCTTAAAATATCAGCTAATCTGATAGAAGCGCATTTATCCTGAGTTCTTTGCAAAATTGGCATAAACTCAAATCCGTCTCTCTTTACATATTGTAAAAAAGGCAATTGAGTCTCAATGGCATGGTCAATGGACAGGGAAAAGGGATCTATATGGATAAAATCATCAAAACCATTATTTTTCAATTTTAAACCCAATTCTTCATCAATGGGTATTCTACCCAAAGGGGTACTCCAATAGCCTTTGTCCATGATAGATATCCCCGGACTAGTCCCGTTATGGTCAGGTGATAAAATTATAAATTTGTTACATTCCATCAGACCAATAAGGTAGTATACCAGCGAGGATACATAACCGGAATAACAATAAGATCCATGAGGAACTATAAAAGTTAGTATTTTTTTAGTTTTGACAAATTCTTTGGCTATAAGCAATACTTGCCTGTCTTTGGGAGAAGCCTCGATTTGATGGAACAGATTTTCTATTGTAAAAACTATTTCTTGAGAACATTTGGGGTAAAAAATACCATTGAAGTTGTGTTGTCTAGTTACAACAGCTTCCCTCAAATAACTTCTTCCACTAGTTTTGCTTCAAAGTCATTGATTGTAAGTGGCATTTCGGAGTCTGATTTTATTTTACCTTGTTTCTTTAAAACCTCTTTTGTCAAAAGCCAATACACAGTAGCTAAAGCTTTTCTGCCCCTGTTGTTGGTCGGTATCACAATATCAACTTTGGACGTAATATTATCACTGTTAGCTAATGCAATAACCGGAACGCCAGCACGGGTGGATTCCAACACAGCCTGCTCATCTGCTTGGGGGTCTGTAACTATGACAATTTCAGGTTCCAGGTATTTTGGTAATGACGGATTGGTAAAGGTTCCAGGCATAAAACGTCCAAATATTCCTCGTGCTCCAGTTAGTTCGCAAAATTTCTCAACCGGAGTTTTACCATATTCCCTAGAAGAAGTCACGGCAACATTGGAGATGCTTACCCTTCCAATAAATTTTGCAGCTACATCAATTCTTGCAAGCGTTTTACTGATGTCGAGAATGTATAACCCTTCAGGGTTAGCTCGGGTAATAAATGAGGCCATAAATTTTGTCTTTATAGGCGTTCCGACCCTAATTCCTGTGGATAATATCATTTTTTCTAGGTTATTAGGGTCTTCTAACGAATCTGTATCTTCATCCTCAATGGTGTCAGGGGTTGTGGTTGTGGTGGATGCATTCACAGATTGTGAAGGAACATCGTTTGAATCAGATGAAATGGAAATGGAGTCACCTTCAGTTCCGGCTTCTGCTGAATCGTCAAAACTCTCTTCAATATCATCCTTATCACTATAATTATTATTTGATGAATCGGAATCTGAAACTCTTTCAAACATTTTATATACTATTGCTCCATTTAGCCATTCCTTCTATTAAACCATACTCTGAAATTCTGATTAATTCATTTAATTTAGAGATTCGCTCCCCTCCCACCACACCGGATTTTAGCATAACTGAACCTGTGGCTATAGCAATATGAGAAATATGGTTATCTGTAGATTCACCTGAACGGTGAGAGG
>JACDHC010000106.1 GCA_013821245.1 Candidatus Nitrosopumilus sp. | reverse complement strand
GATAGCTCACCAGACAATATTTTTGGGTCGATTTTTGCCCCTTTTAATTTCAAATCAAGTACAGGTTTTTTTTGGCACTTATTGGACAGATCCAAAAGATATTTCACATATTCAGCCAATTCCTCATAGTCTAGTGAGTGGTTTATCTGAAGCCTTCTTTTCTCAACCTTTATCCATTGCGCAGTAACATTCTCATCGGTATTTGAAAGGTCAACAATAAGGAATCCTTTTTCCACATCTGAGATAGGCTCATTGTGGCCCAGGTCAAGTGATCCGGGATAAGCGACCAGTCTGTTTTCAATTTCAGGAAAATTTTTCTGTATGTGATCATGGTAATGACCCATTGCATAATAATCAAACCCTAAAGGCAAATCTCTCGCATAAATCTCTCCAGCAAACTTATTAAAATCACCTAATCCTTGATGAAGAGCCAAGATTTTTTTTACTTTTTTACCTTCTATGGATTTTCGGCCCTCATCACTTTTTATCATTTTTTCTAATTTTTTGAACGGCACAAGCAATCCGTTATCGATATTGGATCTTCTTTGTTTATTGAATCCATATATCAAAAGGTCTTTTATTTGGGCCGGTGAGTCTGGTTTAAGCCTTTTTGCCAATCCCAAATTGTGGAATAAAAATGGAAGGGGCACATCATTGGTTCTGCTAATATCATGTTCCCCCAGTATAAAATAAACAGGAATGGATTTTTCCTTTAGTTTTTTTAGCTCGCGTGCTAATTTAATAATAGCAGCGCCGTTTGGTTTAGGATTATGAAAAATATCTCCAGTCAGAATTATTGCTTCGACATGCTCCTGAATAGATTTATCTACCGATTCTTCAAATACCTCATAAAGATCTTCCTCGCGCTCCTGCAAATTAAATTGCGCATAGCCTAAATGAATGTCAGAGATATGGGAAATAAGCAATCAATATCAATATCAATATCAATACCAATATAATAAAAACCATATTTATGCGAAACAACATAATCAAGATTAAAGTTAATAGTCTTGTTAACCCCCTCCAGCATTTGCACCTATAGTGCCCCATGTTGTTTCCTGATAGTTATCGATTAGTTCATTCAAAAGGTCACTCATATCCAGATCCTGTTTTTTTAAATCAACATAGTCAGCCAATAATGAATTTAATCTTTTGTATGTAATATCATCTATTTTTAGAGCCTTCATTAACAAGGTTTTTGTTAAAAATATATATATATAAATATAGATTTAAACGGATAGTTTCCTATAATAATATAAACATACATATCAACTTATCAAATCAAATACATCAATGATTGATCAGTTTGAAATAACATCAAACATTTCAAATAGGAAATTTTTGTTTAGCATGTTAAAATTTGAAAATGGGTACTTTATTTCAATATCTGAAGACAAATTGAGAATAAAATCCATTTCAGTCTCTTTAGCAACATCCAACCAAACAAACACAGCTAAAGTAATACCAGACAAATATGATCAATTATTTATAGATACTTTGTCAAGAAGAATTTCACTGATGATAAACGGAATTTGCATTATATCGCTCTTCACAAAAAACAAATTACAATTTGACGACATGAAGACAATTAACGATAAAGTACTAAAATCAATAGATGGTGATAAAGGTGAGCATCGAGATTAATAAAGATATACAAAAGAAAATGGAAAATAGAAAAACAACCTACACAGACAACAATGACAAAAATACAAAGGAGCCCAGTCTTAGACAATTTTTATCCATATTACAAGATAATAACGAACTACTGATTATAGACAAAAAGGTAAGTAAAAAATTCCAACTGGCAGCAATAGTAGGCAAACTAGATAAAAAAGAAGCGGTTCTATTTACAAACATAGAAGACTCAAAATTCAAAGTCGTTTCAAACATCCTGGGAACAAGAAATCGATTCTTTTACGGGTTCAAAACAAATGGCGGAAGCAGCAAAATCGATTTTTCCAATTTTGCGAACATAAACAAAGAAAGCTATCCAATTAAAATATCATCTGACGCACCATTCTACAAGAATAATTCAAATGACCTATTTGACCTTCCAATCATAACCCATTTTGAAAAAGACGCAGGTCCGTTCATAACATCATCCATTGTCTATGTAAAAGACGAAGAATCAAAAAGTCAAAATTCATCTACCCACCGTATGCTATTACTAAACAACAAAGAAATGGCGATAAGAATGGTAGAAGGGAGACACCTTCACAAATGTTTTTCCTACGCCAAGGAACATAAAGAAGATTTGAAAATAACTGTGGTAATAGGAGTTCACCCTGCATTAAATTTAGCTGCGGCATACCAGGCAGCATATGGCATAGATGAGATTTCAATAGCAAATTATTTATTGAATGGGAATTTGGAATTAGCAAAAAATCAATTTTCAAATTTAAACATACCAAAACATAGTGAGATAGTGTTAGAGGGCAGAATACTCTACGATAAATATTCCGAAGAATGGATGGTCGAAATGTTAAGGACATACGACCATAAAAGAAAACAACCCGTTTTTGAAATTAATAAAATATGGTATAGAGATGATCCTCTGTATTATGACATTTTACCCGGGTATACAGAGCATAGGCTTCTGATGGGGCTTCCTATTGAATCAAAGATATTTTGGTATGTGAAGAACACAGTTCCCACTACAAAGTCAGTCCATCTTACAGACGGTGGAAGTAATTGGCTTAATGCAGTAATCCAAATCAAAAAAAGATTAGAAGGGGAGCCCAAAAATGCAATTCTTACTGCATTTTCTGCCCATCCGTCTTTAAAAACCGCAATAGTTGTTGATGATGACATAAATCCAGAAGATCCCACACAAGTAGAATATGCCATTTCAACCAGAGCTCAAGCTGATAAAGATATTCTTATAATAACTAACGTAAAGGGATCTAGTTTGGACCCCTCTAGTGACCAAAACAACTTGTTGACTACAAAATTAGGGATAGATGCAACCATTTCTTTGTTAAAAGATAAAGAGAGATTTGAAATAGCAAAAATTCCAGGCATAGAAAACATAGACCTAGATAACTTTATTTAGAGACAATCAAATCAAAAACGCCATCACAGCATAATTTTATTTATTCATTTTTAAATAATAATAGAAGAAGGAGGTTACCATATATTTTGATGCAGCAGCAGCAGCTGCAGAAAGTTAAGTTGCCGCATAAAACAACAGTTCACAGCAAATTTGTGATGGAGCAACAAGTCAGGTTTATAGATAATATTTAAACTGTGGGTTTTATTTTTGTTAACCGAATAAAAATAAAGGTAGTTAAATAAATACTAGAACAGCTATAGGATATTATGAACCGCCTAATCGTTGAATCCTACAACAATTCCACCATAAATACAATTTTAGACGACATTGGTAAGAAATATCAAATTGACACCTCAAAAGAACAATTAAGCGAAGATATGGATGTTCAAGAAGTCAAATTCAAATACAGAACATATTCAGAATGTGTAAGAATACTATATAAAAGCGTAGGATACATGAAAGTAGCCTAAGCCCGAACTTTCATCAGTTTGATGTGACCAGTGGTGCAGCTCTGTGGGCCGCCTACATGGGCATGCAAAAGATCTTTTGCTTTTGCCTCGGACAGCTTTTCTGTGGATATGTATCCGCATTTATCACAAGTAACAATGTAACTCCATTTTACCAAATATATTCATGCTACATAATATTTCATGATATTTATCTATATATCATATAATAAATTGAAGACAATGTCAAAATTAATAAGTAAACCATAACAACAAATACAATAAATTAACGGGTATGCATTATTTTCAAACCATTTCTTTAACTGTAACACATATTGGATATTTTGTGCACTGAACTGACAATCGGTAGAGGAAAAAACCCGTAACTGGATAGGGTAGGTATGTATAGCATATCTGGTATGAGCAAGGCACGATTTAAAAAGCAAATCACAATAATTTGTTTAATTAAAAGGAACACAACAATTAAACCATGAGAGAAATTGGAAAAAACAATTTTTCAGAATACGCAGATGTTGAGATTTCCGAGATTGGTAATGGGATATACAGAATATCCGGATTTGATGATGCATTGGGCATCACGTTTAACCAATTTTTAATTGATGATGAACAACCTACGCTTATTCATACAGGTCCGTTTGGGATGTACAAGAAAATAGAGGAGAAAGTAAAGGAGGTTATCCCATTGCAAAAATTAACTTATGTTGCATTCTTACACTTTGAAAGTGATGAATGGGGAGAAATGGCCTTCCTTGACTCTTCGGACGCCAGGCTAGTATGCAGTGACTTAAGCTCTAAATTAAATTTGACAGGATGGTACAATATTCCTGTTGGCCATGTTTCATTTTGGGATAATGAAACTCTAAAAACCGGTAAAAGGAGCTTCAGATTCATCATGACTCCACATGTTCATCATTGGGATAGTATGATGATTTTTGAGGAAACAACAAAGTCGCTTTTCCCATCCGACCTGTTCATTCAACCGGGCAAGAACAAACCAGTTATTGAAGAAGACATGTCCGATAAAATGCTTGCTCTCTATAGGGGTGCCGGAATATTTGCAAGTGAAGAGCCAGTAAGACAAACATCCAAAAGGCTTGAAAATCTATCTCCGAAAATGATATTTCCCATGCATGGCTCCTGTATTGATGGCTCTGTTTTTTCAAAGTACATAGAGGCAATATTGAATAATAATTTCGCATATACAGATGTTGTTTTGGGACAGAAATTAGAAAGGGTCAGCTAAGGGGACCAAGATGATTAACATTGCTTTGGAGGTGCATCTTTAAAATTATTGTTACTATTGACTTGTTTTGATGGACATTGCATATTGATGCAAAACTGCCACTGATGTTTCTCATGGCGTGAATACCGTGACTGGATGATTGGCCATCTGCATGTAGTGCAGGTTTTTCCGGTGCCTTTTAGTGTTCCTTTTTGTGGCAGTGGGGCTGTAGCCCAGCATTTATCTGTAGAGTACTGAGAGCACCCAGCAAATCTTTTTTTTGTTTTGTTTGATTTTTTAACAATTAGGTTTCCCCTGTTACAAGTGGGGCAGGCACCCAGTATAACCGGTGGCTTGCTCTTAGGTGTTACTACAGCACCGGTTGTTGTTTTTACTGCACCTGTTATTTGTGCGCCTATTTCGTTTTGGTTTTCCTTGAAAATAACTAATGCTTCTAGCAACTTGTTTTTTGCATGATCCAGAACAAGTTCGCTTTTGATTTCTCCTGATTCAATTCTATCCAGTTGTTCCTCCATAGACCTAGTAAGCCCGGTAGACACTATGTTGGGTATGTGTTTGCGCATAGTTTGTGTTATCTCATACCCAATATCTGTTGGCTTGATTCCAGTGCTCAACACCTGATCATTTAGCTCTTTTTCCTTAGAGGTAACAACAGTATTAGTTATGTAATTTCTTTTAAAAAGAGTGTTAATAATTTCGGATCGCGTGGCTTTGGTGCCAATTTTTTCCTTTTCCATCTTCTCAAGTAGGCTAGATTGATTGAACCGCGCGGGGGGTTGGGTCAACTTTTCTGTCAGGATTATATCAACATTCTTCAATATGTCTCCCTTATGCAGTGTTGACAGGATATTTGGCATTTCGGCATTGGAAGTATTAGCATATGGTTTGTAAAAATACATCCACCCCTCATACAATACCCTCTTCCCCTCAGCTTTGAAATTATGCCTGTTTTTCACCAAAATGGTAATTATAGTTTGTTCGGTTATGGAAGGGTCTCCAAACGTTGCAAAAAATCTTTTTACAATCAAATCATACAGTTTAAGTTCAGTCTCATCAAGTTTGGCTTTTGGTTTTTGCCCGGTTGGATAAATTGCTGGATGTGCAGGATCACTTTTGCTACCCTCATTTGCGGAAAGATGCTCTTTTGATAGCAGTCTCATAGCCATATCCCCATAAGAATTAGTATTGTCACCATTTTCATTGCCATGGCCTGCAAAATAGGAAGGAAAATTAATCTTTGAAAGACCTGAAATAATTTTACTGTAATTGATAGAGCTTGGAAGCTTTTGGCTTGAAGTTCTCGGATAGGAAATCAATGCAGAGAGATACAGTTTCTCGGCAATGGATAGAGTATAACTTGGAGAGAATTTGAATATTCTATAGGCTTCCTTCTGAAGATCCCCTATACTGAAAGGATGGGGAGGTCCAACAGATATCTTTTGAATTTTAATTTCTGTAATCTTACCATCTTGGCTTTTGCAGGCATCAACCACCACGGTAGCCTTGGACAAGGATTCTAGTTTTTGTGGATAATAATATGCATGGATTATATGCCCATCCTTTTCGAATTTACCCGTTATTGTCCAATATGGCACTGGAATATGGCCCCTTATCTCAATCTCTTTATCGACTACGAAAGCAAGGGTTGGACCCTGTACTCTACCAATTGTTAGGTTGTGATATATTCCACCATTGTTGCTGTTCTTTAAAGACTGTGTAAGGGCCCTAGAGAGGTTAACCCCATAAATGAAATCAATCATGTGGCGAGATTTGCCTGCCTCAGCTAATCGTGCAATAGGTTTTAACAAATTATCAAATGAGTATCTTATTTCGTCGTCTGTTAGAGTCGAAAACTTTGCTCTCAGGGACTTTTCATACTTTTTGTTGCACGCATATTCTAAAATATTGTAGCCTATTACCTCACCTTCTTGGTCATAATCACACGCATGGATAAAGACTGAAGCTTTTTTGGACAGCATTGATATTGTTTTTATGATCTTTTCAATTTTTTCAGATAACAAGCCAAAATTGGTTGCTCTGTTTTTTTTTGAGATTGGCATCCATTTGATATTGAATACAGGATATAGGTTACGATTACCCCCTACGTCAACTAACCCATACAAATGGCCTAAAGCATAGCATACAACAAAGTGTTGACCTTTTTTGTCGGTTGCAGAGAAGAAAGGTGACAACATTCTTGTTGTTGATGATGTTGATGATGA
>JACDHC010000288.1:1766-2352 GCA_013821245.1 Candidatus Nitrosopumilus sp. | reverse complement strand
CTGCCCTCCCATCCTATCTCTTCAAATCCGCAGTGTCAATACAAAAAGACTTTTTACTTTTATTTATCGAATCGCTTTAAACCTTCTAATAAAGAGGGAGGGGCAATTATCAAGAAAAAAACCACAAAATTTAACATATTAAGGCATGGCTATATATTGATCGATTATAAATATTCTTCAATTGCTTTGGTTATGTCTGACATGGTCTGGTATTGGCTTTCAGGCAACTCTTGGACAACATTAAGTATTTGTTCTGACTCATCAGACTTTTCTTTATTACTTTCCACATACTTAACAAGCCCCTTTTTGTCTATTGGAAATTCTACTCCTGCAAGTAAATTGGCTATTGATGCAATAACGGGGACGTCGGTGGGGTCAACATCAACATTGCCTTTATTTTTGCTTTCATCATTCATTAGATAAAAGTTAAAACTAAACTATTAAAATCATTCTGCCTTCAATCTAATTACTCAAACCAATCAAACCACACCAAAACCATTAACAATTAGGTATTATTGTGCGATTCAACATCAATTCACAATAGGCAAGAAAAATTAAAATAAAGACATGTGAGCCAGTTTACCAT
>JACDHC010000288.1:0-1756 GCA_013821245.1 Candidatus Nitrosopumilus sp. | reverse complement strand
GGCTCCCTCCCCCCATCCCTCCTATCATAACAAAAATACTGTTGCCAATGGTTGCTGCCTCAATTCCATTACCTGGCGTAGGCATTGGATACTCTACTCTCAGGTTATTGTTTTTGGAATGGTTAATTTAAGAACGACAAAATCCTTTTCAGAGGGTTAGCCCCCAAATACATATATGTCATAGTTGACGATTGCAGCTGCTATTTCACCTCTTTTAGTCGGTAAGTGAAAATGTAACTCGAGTAGTCTAAGACTAGATCAAATATCTCTTTTTTTGTAGGTTGGGTGGACTGCTGATTATTGTAAATGCAACATAATTTACCTTCTACAACATAACATCCCATACTTTGTCTCTCTGAGGGCATTGGTGCTAAAGTTTATTCCCAAGATCACAATCAAGTTTTTATAATTATCCTATCAGTAGCTTTCATGCCAAAAGATAGGATAACGCACAAAACAGAATTCAAACAAGAACCAGGACTTGGACTTGTAGCGATTGTTCCTAATAACTGGGCCCACAGACCTGTGAGGTTTGAATATGACGGCGAGGTATATACAACTAATGCAATTGAGAATAACGGAAGGACAGAGGTTAGATTTTCATCTCTAGCCTCTGGAGGACCTGTTGAAATAGAGCTCTATGAAAACCCAAAGTAATAATATTTTATTTAAAACTTTTTGTTGTATCTGTCTAGTTTTAGTTGCGAAGGTTCCTGGGTTAATTTCTTTTTCCTAAATCCATGATTTTGGATAGGAGACATAATCCATCAGACCGTCCCTAAACCAAACAGAATCATTGCCTTCTTGTTTTATCTTTTTGTACAGATTGTATTCCTGCCCTGAAATATCATTGCCTTCTATCTCCAGATAACTTAGAATAAAGGGAAACTTTCTTTGGTAATAGTCAAGGGTTTCTATGTTGAAAATGGCGTAGAGAAATATGCCATAATTTGTGTTGATTTAATTATTTTATTTTTGTTGTCAGTGCAACAGGTGGGTACAAATTTGTTTAGATGTGTGGGAGGTTCCTTTAACACATAATAGATTGATACGAGTCCAATATGATGTTTCAACATTGAAGCGGTCCCAGAAGGAGTTATTCAAGTTGTTATTTCTTTTATTATCTGGCAAAGAAGGCATTAAGCATAATTAAATATTAATTACAAGAAGCAAAATAAAACTTTTTAATATCCTCAATAATTACAATTCAATGCAATTAAAAAGTACATTGTTTATAGTTACCTTATTTGTCTTTATGGGAATATTTCTGCTAGGATTATCCCAATCTTTTGCTCAAACATCAGTTGGTAATGACGGCAATATTGAAAACGTAACAACAACCAATAATAATTTGTCAAACCAAGAACATCAGGATATAACACTGCAAAATACATCAATGTCAAAACCCGCTCCTGTCAGACATCCAGGACAGCCATCCCATGAAGTCGTATTTGCGCTTCCATTGAGAGATGACGGGAATGTCTATTCAGGAACAGTAACATTCACCGCAAGCAAACCAATAGAGACAGAAGTACTTCATACTTATTCTCCAGAGGAGCAGCCAGACTCATTACATGGTGAGCCATACCATGCCGTATTGCCTGGCAATAACAGTATTGCCATCACTCAACTGAGAGACATAGTTGATGTACCAATAGAGATTAACGGTACCGGAATAAGCTCTGGCTCATTTGATTTTGTGGGAAATGCGCTAGTTTTCCATAAAACAACTGGTGAGCCATTTACAGTGACATAC
>JACDHC010000105.1 GCA_013821245.1 Candidatus Nitrosopumilus sp. | reverse complement strand
CAATGCCTTTTTCTTCTGTTCTCGTTGAGAATATTTCTTTCTCTTTGTGCTTTATTAGTTTAATCCATCCAGATTCGTCATAGTTTTTTTCCAATGTACTGTTAGAAAGTTTCAAAAAAATAAAATCTGAAGTTACTGCAGGGTAATAGGATTTGTAGTCAGCACTAGACCAAGCAAAAGCAGATTGATATCTTCTAAGTACATTATAAGTCAAGTCTTGATACCATGATGAATGATTGAATTCAAATACGACGGAATATCCATGGTAAGTGCATTCGTTTAATGTGTCCTCAAGCCAATCTCTCCCACCATTAGCCAATGATATTGTTTTTGGAGGAGATATGACAACACATAGAGTTTTTTCTTCCAGAGGGGCCCAGTACTCCAAAAAGTCCCCCGTATCTTTTATTGTACCCCCAGTGTATCTCTTTTCTACAACAGACTGAGGTATTTTTAAAGCGAAACGAAATTCAGCAGGCGTCTCCCTAAACCAATTCTTTAACGTTACAGCACTAGGAAGAAAGGAACTATCGCTCAAGTCAACATATACAAAATCAAAAACTTTAGAATAATATGATAGAAAATATTTGGGGTCCAGACCAACGGGGTAAAAATCTTTAGCCCATTGTTGATTTCGCCAACCTGAGCATCCAACATAATATTTCAAGTTTCTTCCTCACCCAAACTCCTTTATTGTGATCTATTCATTTAACCAGGTTTGGTTTAAACATATCATTCAGTTATCAGAAAAAGAAAAAAATACAATCATACATTAACCAATGCTATATTTTTTTGGTGCCTGCAATACACACATCAAAGCCCAAATATAAAAAAAATATATCTTATGATTACGTGCAAAGTAAACATTTGCAGATATCATCTAAAATTAATACAATATTGGTCATGTCTTTTTTACCTTTGTGAGATGAGTTTTTATAAATAGATCGTTGTGAACCTAATCTATATTCTAATAATAATAGAAAAAACACACTTTTTGTTTTTAGTATAATAAAGTTAAAAAAAAGTTTTTTATATTGTTGAAAAATTTTCAACAATATATATGGTGTCTTATTATTCTTCGCCTATGAGGTTAACTGTATCATATACAGAATTGGATGCATCAGAATTACTGCCACAATAGTATTTGACAGTTAATTCATTTGTATCTCCTTCTGTTATTGTTTCATAATCATCAGTATAGGTAAATTCCCATGAAGAATAATCTTCACTTCCATCGCCACCAGTTGCCTCTACTGATTGATAAGGATATACGTCATTCCAGTCTGCATAAATATGACAGTTAGAATCACCGGCATCTGATGATGTTCCTTCGATAGTTAATTCTCCAACGGGGACAGTTTCTCCATCATCGTGTGATGTAATTTCAACAAAAGAATCTGATGGTGTTGTTGATGAGTCGCCATTGTCGTTGTCTGATGGTGTTGTTGATGAGTCGCCATTGTCGTTGTCTGATGATGATGATGAGTCGCCATTGTCGTTGTCTGATGATGATGATGAGTCGCCGTATTCATAAGATTGAGCAAATGCATTACCAGACATTAACGCAGGAGCAATCATAAATAATCCGGATAAGACCACAAATACCATTATAGATTTTATAGTTATTTTCATGATATTCTTTAAATATATAAATTTTACCCTATATAAAGCTCTTTATAAAGTTCGTGTTATGTATTATATTCAAATATTTGTTATCTCACGAACAGTAAAGATAACAAATGTTATATTGTGACAATTAAGCTTAAACCTCACTTTAAATAGTAATCTAAAAATAAAATCCATAATGAATTTCTTTCCTTCGTTTCAAAACGGTTGACGTATTAAGAACAAAAAGGGAATCCGTCACTGACTTTGTTTTATGCTGTGTAAATCCATGTTTATTTATACTATCTTGGTACATTATCCCATATGGATAAAAACGAAGATGAATCAAATGAAGAGATGTTAAAACCAATGCAAGAAGGAGAGGAAAAAAGGGATATTGACGACGTTAAAAATGCAGAGGAATTAAAAAAGGAAATGTTAAAACCAATCACAAAATCAAAATCAGAAACAGACAAGGAATTACAAGATTTTGAAGTTGAAACAACAGCTGGTGGAGTTGGCGGTGGCGGTGGTTAATTTTTTGTAATTTTTTTGCATACACCACATTCTAAATAGTTTTTAAATGCTCTAATCATATAAGAGAAAAAAAGTATTGAGTTACTTTTTAATGTGGTAGAACAGGGCTAAACGTAAAAAGGAAGCTTGGGCCATTTTTTTCTCACTAACTTGAAAAATTTACAATATGTCCAAAGTGATGTTATGTATTTAACGAAGATATTCCCATGGTTTTTAAAATATCGTGCGAGGCCAGTACAAAAACTATTTCAAGCAATAAATTCAAACCGTTAAAAATTGGTTTTTATAATCCCCAAACCCCACAAAATAAGTTAAATTTTAGCAACATTATTAATTATAGATATATCCAAAATTTATAGCAGATGCAATGCTTGGAAAAGTTGCAAAAAAATTGAGATTATTTGGTTTTGATACTGAGTATTTAGCAAACACTGATGACAATAAAATAATTAAAAGGGGCTTAGACAGTAAAAGAATTATTTTAACAAAGGACAAACAACTGCATAAGAGACTAATCAAATTAAAAATCCCCAGTTTTCCCATCATATCAGAGAATGAATTAGAAACTTTAGTTATTATTATGAAAGAATCACATATCAATTATGTTTATTCAGTCCCAAATGAAAATACCCGGTGTTCATTGTGCAATGGAACATTAGATGAAATTCAAAAACCATCATTAGTGAATGTTGTTCCTAAAAAAGTATTTGAAAACACCAGCATGTTTTTTGAATGTTCTAATTGCAACAAAATTTATTGGGATGGAAAACACATTAAGGAAATAAATCAAATTATCGACAAAATCAATAAAGAAATAAAACAAGTTTAATGGTTCAATGTTTTCATCAATAGCCCTTTAGCATACGATGAAGCAGGACAAAAATATAAGATTCACCTGATTTTGGGGCATGGTTAAGCAACCCTTCAAATATACTCATTTTAACATCTGTCGAATTATCTAGAGGTTTGGATTCGCAAATGTTGTATAATTACCAAATATTGCTATTTCTTCTGATGCAGATTTCGCTTGCAGGGAATTACAGATTTATCATATGCACTATAAAGTTATTTGATGAATCTCTGGAAGGAGAGAACAACATATGTGAGTTTGTGGCGCAAATTATCTTTTATGTTTTTTGATTTTTTTGTTTTTTGTTTTTTCTTTTTTGAAAGTATAGGCAAATCTGTCTTTAGACCACTCTAGCCAATATAATTATTTTTATACTCCAGTTTATTAAAAATCATATGAGATCTTTAGTTTGGATTTTACCATCCGTCATAATAATGATGTCAACAATACCTATGGCAATAGCTCAAAATACTACAGGTAACAATACGGGAAATACCACCGAGTCGGGCGGAATGTCTTCAGAATCGGTAGAGATGGCACAATCAAATACAAATAACAACCTCACAACAAATACACCGGGAAATACCACCGAGTCGGGCGGGATGTCTTCAGAGTCAGTAGAGTTGGCACAACAATAAACGTCCCCGTATTGTTTAACTCAATAATCAAATTAAAATATTTTATGAATTATCCCCAGGTCAAGAAAGTTCTTTAGTAAAACATCAAAATACAAGAAAACAACTTTCGATAATTTAAAAGACTGTATCCACATCCATTAAAATGAGGCAAAAAATACAAAAATAAATATATGTACAAGATAAAATTTATATCAAAATAAATTGCGTTTTGGCCTTTCATCTATAATTATTTAGAGAAAAGAGAAAGTCTTTGATAAAAAACATGTAACATAATTACGGATGATTTCAACCTAGTTTTAATATATGATGCTGAGAAAGCCAATACAAGAAAATGCTTGGAACCCTATGGACTATAATAATAATTATAGTAGCTATAATTGTCATCGTTATGTTGCTGAGATTCTTGTTTGGAATACTTTTCATGGCCCCAACAGGAATTGAATTGCTTGGAACTAATGTAATTGACGCTAACGTTTTGAGCCTTTTGCATTCGCGTTAGTATACTATCACCGATAGTTTTTAGCAGAATACATTACGAACAAAGACTCTACACGGCTACCAAAAAACATTACCATTTTTTTTATAGCATACAATTTTTGAATCAAAATGTTTTATTGGATTTGCATTTTCTCTTTGTATTTGATAACCACGCCTTTGTAAATCATTGACACTATTAAATAATTAACATACTTTATTCTAGTTTTACTATCAAGAATATAAATTTGTAAATCAAATATCAATGGAAGCAAATAATCAAAAACGCATTATTAATATTATTTTCTTAATTTAAATAAAAAAAGATAGAAGTTGTTTTTATTTTATTTTTTACTGTAGAGTAATTTTGTTATTACTCTTCGTTATCGCCTTCGCCTTCGCCTTCGCCGCCGCCGTTGCCTTCGCCATCGCCTTCGCCATCGCCTTCGCCGCCATCGCCGCCGCCGTTGCCGTTGCCGTTGCCGTTGCCGTTGCCGGTATCGCCTTCGCCTTCATCGGTTGTAGGAGCTACTATTACTGGAGTATTGGCTGTTGCATTTGTTGCGTTTTGTGCTGCCATTGTTGCGTTTCCTGCCATTGTTGCGTTTCCTGCCATTGTTGCGTTTTGTGCTGCCATTGTTGCGTTTTGTGCTGCCATTGTTGCATTTGTTGCGTTTTGTGCATCAGCTATTGATATGATGCCTGGTGTCATAACTGCAACAAAAAATACTGCTGCAAGTGTTATTGCGGATATAAGAGATACTTTCATCGCAATATTATTGTAATAATATTATATATAAAAGTACAGTGTTAAGAATATTTAATAAAATCTTAATAGACAAATATAGTTTATTTAAAACGAATTTCGTTAATATAATCCGTTTCTAGGCTTAGTCAACCTCGGCAAAATCTCTTTTTGTTAGGGTTTAGATGAATAACCCAGGCAATACAATTTGTTTGATAATATCTGTTTAATTGCAAGCAAAGTAATCTTCAAAATATTCAGTCTGCCTTTGACAATAGATTATAGACCACTAGCCAAGAATTTACAAAATTCCCTTCAAAACGGATTATCTATTATATACTTTACACTCTTTTATTGATAGTATTTTTTTGAGGATTGTACTGGTACATAGATTTAAAAGAAATGTGATTTATTTTAATAATCTGGCAAAAAGCTTTTAAAATATTTCTAAAGTTAAAAGCCATCAAAGAAGAACAAAAACAAACCTTAACCAATGAACTCTAAAAGGTATTCTGTTTCTTGGGACACATAATGGAAATAGAAGAGATCATCTTTAGTCTACAGGCTTTATGTCAAGTTAGCAGATGAACCTGACCCTATTCATAACAAACGACATCTAGATCCTTGAATTTTTAGGTCAATAATGTTTTTTAGGGCACATTCTGGTGTACAGAAAATTCCACAGAATAAAAAGAAAAAAATGGGTTATATTGTTTAGTTGGTTATTTTATAATAAAGAAATTCAGATTGGATACTGCATCAGATAAATTAGTTTTCTTAACATAGTTGTCTTGGAGAGATAATTAGTTTAGTTTTAGCTTGAAAACGAGTATTGATGATGTATCTGACTTGGGCATAAAAGAAAAATATAGACATTTAAATTATTTGCCACATTGAGATCGTATTGCAATACATATTCATGAGCCATGATGTAGATTGGAGGCGACAAGGAGCTCCTATAGATCATATTGTTGCTCGAAAAGACAGGTTCGATCCTAAAATAGTGCAAAATGCCCATATAAAAAACCCATATTATAATTTACCAGATTACATGTATTTAGAAGAAAAGTACAACATAAGATCAACTTTCTTCTTTAGGACCATATATGAGCATGGAAATTATCAAGATTATGAAGATGACATAAGGGCATTGCATGAGGGTGGCTGGGAGATTGGGTTGCATTGCGATCCTTCATCCATAAACGATCTTGCAAAAATTCAAGATGAAAAAAGGAAACTTGAAGAATTTACCAAATATCCCATAAAAGCTAACCGTTCACACTACCTTGCTTTCAGCAAGAATCTGCCAATCATTCTTAACAGTCTTGGGTTTTTATATGATTCTTCTTATAGGAAATCCAAAGACAAAATCGACAGTGAGGAGATGGGATACGATATTCTTGATGGAATAATAGAATTTCCCGTTACCCTTATGGATGCATATTTATTTACATACATGAATATACAAGAAGACAAAATTGTCGATATATTCCGTCAGACCTTGGATTATGCAAAAAATCAAAATAAAGAATTTAATGTGATAACGGTAATTTGGCATGATAACGTATTAAAGATGAAAGGGGGAAGAGCATACGAAAACATATTAGAATATTTGTCCTTTCAGGAAGACATTGTAGTCAGCAGAGGCATCGATTTGGCCAACCTCATAATAAAAGATAAAGTATAAGATATTTAACTAACAGTGAATTAAAATTTAAAAGTTTAAGCGACTAGGCTGTTATTTTAAAATATGAAAAAGGTCATTATTTTTGGTACTGGAGGGTTTGCACAAACCATTTATCTTTATTTGCGAAAAGATCCCGCATTTCACATAGAAGCGTTTTCGGCAAATGAATGGGCCATCAAAGAAAACACTCTTTATAGCCTTCCTGTCGTTCCGTTTGAAAAAATAGAGCAAACTTATCCTCCCAACGAGTTTCATATGTTTATTGCTCTTGGATATACAGATATGAACAGAAAAAGAGCCAAATTCTTTGAAGATGCTAAAGATAAAGGATATTCTTTGATAAGCTATATCCATCCCAGCACTATTGTCAATGACGAGTTTCAAATTGGAGAGAATTGTTTTATCTTTGAAAACAATGTTATTCAACCATTTGTAAAGTTAGAGGATGATGTGATAATATGGACAG
>JACDHC010000287.1 GCA_013821245.1 Candidatus Nitrosopumilus sp. | reverse complement strand
AAAATCAAGCATAGAATATGATTACAACAGCAAAATCAAATTTAATAAAGTGCTATAGGGACATAATTGCATATGCATTAGATAACAGATTTTAAGTTTAACGACAAGATTTTATAAAATATATCTTTAGCCAATAGATAATATCATCCTAACAAAAATCCACTAACGGACATATTGGTTTTATACATAACTAACCACCACAGGCATTTCCAAATGGATATAGACATAAAGAAAAGAAAAGAAAAAAACGATGGATGGCCATGTTCAATCAAGCCCCTTTAGTGCCTGATTGCATGAAAGTTCATAAAAAAGACGGCCATTAATTAAACACGCGTCTTTGTCTACATCCTCTTCTGAAAGGAAAAAAACAATCATCATAGTATCCCGATCTGTTTTTAAAATACCATTTGACCATCTCTAAGAAACTCTTTTTCCACAAGGAATGGACTTGTCGCTTTGGTTTGAAAAATTGCATAGTTGAGAAACCATGTTCACCATCTGATGATATGGTTTTCTTCCAAATTTTTTTTGATTAAAAAGGAAATTGATACTGAAGATGAACAAACACCTGTGTTGTTCGTATTGATTCATTCATTCATTCATTCACAATCCACCATGACCAAATAGCTGGAGCCAGTTTTAACTATTGTCTCATCAATGACATACCTAGAATCAAGGCTCTTTTGCCTTAATTGTTTTTTTTTAATTCCCTTATCATTACCTATTCATGGTTCAAATCAAAGCACATGTAACACACTCATGACAACAATGATGAAAGGTGTCATAGCAAAAAAAGCACAGTGAAAAGGATGTACAGAATTAGCTGGCAGTCCATTAAGCCTTTTTTGCAGAATTGTATTAATCCCCAATTTGCCCATAATGCCCCATAATAAAAGTTAATTAAATATATCGACCCAAGGGCAAAACCCATCTCAATATGTGGGCAGCAGGGATGGCGCATTAGGGGCTAATGAAACATATAGGTTGTATTTTAATGTACAAGGATTGGTTAACGGGATACCAATCGACCTGGAATGTGTCATCAATACTAGATGAGAATAACGCGATAACATACAATTCGCCTAACGGCGGGCCTAAAGTTATCCCTGTTTACCATTAACTATTGATACATCACCTCAGGTAATCTCAGAAAAAACATATTGCTTGCCCCTTAAGCAAATGATATGTGAAATAGGGGGTATTTGAATATATTTGCATAGTTATGCAAATATCTTTATTTTAATTTATTATAAACAATAATTATTGTCCGCTTTTTTATGGCGTTAAAGCCTATGCAAAATTGTTTTGCTGCATGTAATGATGAGACAAATACCCTTTATAATGGCATCTATGATTTTGTAGTTGTTAAATCTTGGGAGAACATGGAATTAGCTTTTACGCTTTATTGGCATGATAAAAGTCATGGATAAAGTTGCATTTTGCAAAGACTCTAACCATAAGGCAGTGGAACATGGTGTTTTTTGAGGATTCCGAAGCTAACGGACATCATCCATGCATGAGGCCCGATTGCAACAACTGCAACCAATATGCACCATCAGAACAGTTTTGGATTCTCACTTAACTTGTTTTGAGATTAAGTGTCCAATCAAGTCAACAGAACCCCAAAGCTCTGGATGTTTCATCAAGATTATTTTTAATTTTGTTTCTCTCCTTCTTCTTCTTCTTCTTCTTCTTCTCCTTCTTCTCCTTCTTTTTCCCTGTTGCCTGACTTGCTATTGTAAACCACAAGAACAAGCATAGGAGGGGTAAGTGGTGAGGGCGCCTTTATTTTGTTGTGTGGGCATTCGTTTAGATGCCGATACATTAGACCATTAAGATATGATATTTTGTAGTTTATGATGTTGGCAAGGGAAATTGCAAGTTGGCAATGGGCCATGACCCCTTCCTTTTGTCTGTCGGACTCCTGAATTTCTTGTTTTATCCTGTATAGTTTTTCCGACTGTTCCTTTATCGAAAGTTCGAAGCACCCATATTTTATTAGCTCGTCCTCCAAGACTCTCCAGGGTTCGCTTCCCTTATTTTCATGGTCTTTGGAGCAACGGCTGCCTTGGATATCGGAATAAGTTTCATTTGGGCATGTGCTGCCGCTGCCGCTGTTTTTGAAGTTTTGGACCATATGGTTGATCCCCACAATGTCCTGCTCGCTTAAACCGTTTTGAAAAAGAGTATTCAAAGCCTTCCCTGTTATGGGGTTTAATTGCAGCATTAACCATTTGTTGTCTATTTCCTTTTTCAGATGTGCAAGTTCCCTGCTTCTTTCACTAACCTTGCCCTCAAACCCAAGTTTCCTATTGTATTGCCCCTCCACATCGTTTAGGAACTTGCGTACCGCCATGTC
>JACDHC010000286.1 GCA_013821245.1 Candidatus Nitrosopumilus sp. | reverse complement strand
TTCACTGTAACTTAATTTAAGAACAGGCATTAAAATTGGATAAGTTTTGGTGCGGTCCATCCCAAAGACTTTAACCCCATTTACAAATGACGAGGACAAAGCCGCACATCCCAAAAGTTTCTCTCCTGAACTGACATTTACAAGTACTTGGTGAAATTCTTTAGAATGCATAAGAATTTCGTTAACCCGTTCTAGGGTATCTCGGACAACATTCTCTTCGTTAACAAGATAAAGGTTGATAGATAACCCTAATACCGACTTAATTTCTTTGCAAAGTCTTCTGCCTTTGATTCATCATAGTCATAACAGATTATTGCCAATTTGTATACTGGAAATCTCTTTATTCCACTAACAATTGCTTCATAATCGTCAGGCCCAAAAGTTGCAATTTGTGCATTGTTGCATAATTACTGAACACATTTAGCTTGGGTATTATCAATAGCAACACATGAGGGATTGGCATGCCTACAACAAATCACTCATTAAGCGTAGTGAAATACTATTTTCCTTTGATTTTCTGCATACGTGGGATAAAGAGACAGAAAATATGAACCAAAAGAAGGTAGACAGGCACTTTGTATACCCTAACTCATTTATCATTGTTTTATCATACATCAAAGCCTACTTTCACATACCTTACAGGCAAACAGACGGGCTGATGAAAGCAGTCGGCAGGGAACTGCCAGACCATCCTTCGTATGGTCAGATAAACAGAAGAATGAATCAACTCAATGTAAAGATTGAAAGCAATGAGAAAGAAAAAGATGATGGTGATTATGTAGTCATAGCAATAGACAGTACTGGAATTAAGATAACAAACAGGGGGCGGCGGATGAGGGATAAGTGGAATGTAAAGAAAAAGAAGGGCTATTTGAAAATACATTTAGCAGTAAATATAAAGACAAGGGAGATACGTTCTCTTGAAGTAACGGATGAGAGAGTTCATGATAGCAAGGTGATGTGCAAGTTGATTGCCAATATTAAGAGTAAGGACATCAAAATTAGAGGAGCGTTTGCCGATGGTGCTTATGATACAAATACTAATTATGCATTTCTTTCATCAAGACAAATTGTGCCTATGATAAGAGTAAGGAGAAATGCTGCAGTCTCTGAAAGAAATTGCAGCAGCCGAAATAAAGCTGTACTGTTACAGCTGCAAAAAGATTGGAAGAAAGATACAGGTTATGACAAAAGGTGGATTGCTGAAACTGCCTTTTCTCCCCTAAAGAGAATGTTTGGCGAATATGCATCTGCAATTCGATTTAAGAACATGGTGAAGGAGATATGATGGTGAAAGCTTCGCTGTATAATTTGTTTAGGCGTATGGTTTGACCAAATAAGAAAATCAGATTAGATTTGCTTAATTGTGCAACATAGCACTTCAAAAGCACAAACATCCTTTTATAATCAAAGCAACTATTAAGGACGTTGCTATAGGTTTTTGTACCGATTGATAAACCGTCAGACAAGGTTAAAGCATATGATATCCTTTTCTGATGCCATTTTTGCATTTTCTATAACTTTTATGGCTATTTCAATTAATGTAACAAACTTAGCACAAAACCTTACACAGGAACAATTATTCACAAATTGTTAGGACCAGTCTCAAGATTTGAGATTTAAATGATTAGTTTCTTTGTTATAGGTATTCACTAGTTTATTGCATATCATCAGATCTTCAATCATATAGTGAGTTTTTGAGAGACATTTATTCCTCACTATTGGGCCGGAAATTTGAAGAGGGCAAAGACACACCAGACTATTTGTTTACATGTGATTCATAAATTATTACTTGTGTACCAAATTAGATTTAAATGCATAAATCACCAGTTTGATGATGTTAGCGACAATGGCAAAAATCTAATCAAGTAAAAGAGCTTTTTGCTTTGTCCCGTCAAGTACTTTATTATACATGACCAATAACTCCTTTCTTTTTTCTAGATCCATTTTTTTAATGTATCCAAGAAAATTATCTGTTCCTTTTATAATATTCTTTATGCTATCTTCTAGCAAAATTTTTTCTTCTGCATTTTTTGTTACTTTGTCTATCAGGGTTAATGCATCATCTAGTTTGAGTTCCTCTTGGTTATCTTTTTCTTTACTATGGGGAGATTTTTTACTAACCATTGTTTTATTTATGTGAAGTATGAATTATATGTTATTATTTATATTGGATTGATTTCACAATTATTTTTAAAAAATAGTATTCATGGGACCGACTGCTGCTGGTATTGACAACAATATATCAAATCGAGTTTCCATATATCCTGCAATTCTTTTTTGTCATTACTTGGCACTGATGGAATTTGCTAGAGTTTTGGACCATATGATTTGATTATCAAAGGTCTATCTTATATGATTATGA
>JACDHC010000285.1 GCA_013821245.1 Candidatus Nitrosopumilus sp. | reverse complement strand
CAGCAAGGATACGACTTTGTTAACGGAATAAAGGGAGAAGGATCATTTGGACATCAAATTCCTGTGGCATCTGCTTCACCAGGAGAAAAGGATTATAGCCCATTGGTTCAGTTAAACTTTGTAAAATGGAATGATGATTCAGATCCAAGAATACTGAAATCATCAGATGAAATCGTGCAAGCTCAAAGAAATGGCGAAATTCAAATAATGAAAATAGGTATTGTTATAAACAGTCCCGTAATACAGCAAGAATGACCTTCACGTGCAGACCAAAGGATTTGTCGCATGGTTAGAGAAATTTTTCATTTGATTTTTATTAATTATGGATGATAAAAAATACAAAACAATGAATATAAATGGCATGACCTGTTAGGTGATCATTTTTCATTTCATAGGCGGTAATAGATATCCCCTATTCTAAAAAACCAAATCCAAACCTACATTATGAAATAAAAGAATTGGTAATTGACTATATTTACCATGACACAGGAGACGGAAAACAAACCGAAAACTCAAAAATCTTTCATTAAAAACAATTCCATATATGCATTGACTTCTAAATTGCTCTAGATGTCAGATCCTTACTCTACAGTTTCTGTTTATCCGTTAGTTATTCAATTACTAGACTTTTTTGGTACAATGGCATTCGCAGCCTCGGGTTCTTTCAAAGCAATAGAAAAAAAATCAGATATTGTTGGGGTCATAATTCTTTCAATCATTACAGGGCTTGCAGGTGGGATAATCCGGGATGTCATTTTTGGAAGAACTCCGCCAATTGGCATATTGAACCCAGTTTATCTTTTGATAGCCATTTCAACAGGAGTTACAATTTTTTTTCTCTACCCTAAATTAAAAAAACATTGGAATCTTTTTTTAAAATTTGATGCAATAGGGTTAGGGGTTTTTACAATAATAGGCGCAACTTCTGCCTATACACTATTTGGTTTTAATTTCCTGATAATCGCTTTTTCAGGAATATTAACTGCCATAGGTGGTGGAATACTGCGTGATGTTTTTGTCAATGAAATTCCAATTGTATTTGTTAAAGAGCTATACGTTACAGCAAGTTTCATGGGCATAACGGTTTTTTATCTGCTTTTAATCTTGATTGATCCCACCATAGCTGCAATTATTGGGGCATTATCTTCGACTTCAACTAGATTACTCGCAATAAAATACGGGTGGAATCTGCCCCGCTCTAGAAATTAAAAATAAAAATAGTCGGTTAATGTCACATGGAAAAAAAATTCATGTCATATGAGTCATAAAAGTATTTTTCATAAATGGTCTTTTTCCATTAATACCAATGAGGTTAATTTTCAAAGTCTGCTATAAAATGCTCTTTTAAAAATTCATCATTTACCACAATTAAGTGGCTAATGTTCCTTACAATAAAAAAAATGTTGTCTGTAGTAAAAATGATTTAGTAGTCTTTCTTATAATGGCCCGGCTCCTGTTGGAAGCACTGCTCCAATTATTGTGGTAATAATCCACACTACAACTGCGACTGCAATTGATTTTATCCAGCCCATATTGTACAACCATTTTAATATAAACACCCATACAACACCCGCTATTGCAGCAGCTATGATGCCTGATCCTATCAGAATGTGACCCACTATAAAAATTACAGAGCCAATTACTGCAGCAATAACGGCTGTTTTTATGCCTTCTCTTTCACCGAATAATTTGGTAACGAAGTAAATTACTATTGTAGAAATAATTACTCCTATTATAAAGCCAAGTAAACCCATGACAAATATGATTAAATAATATATTATTTATATATGACTTTTTTTTTTACAATTAAGACTTTCTAATACATTCATCTAATACATTTAGCGAGATTTTTATTATAAATCTTGAGACTCGACATTTTTCTATTTACTTTAGGTATTTTATACTAACTTGTTATAATACACATGAGGATTGGTTTTTGAAAAATTTATGCATTCAATGATCTACAGAAAATCTCATCATTACCAACGCAACAATATTGATGGTATTATTGGTTAATAGATTTATTCTGTAAGATTGCAATTGTTAGCATATTAAAAGAAGTAAAAATAAGATTAATAATTGAAATATAACTCGATGTGAATAATTGAATTTTTTCTGTTTTTTCAGATTGAAAAAAATAGTTTAGAATTTTTTCTTTTATTATTTTGTTGTTGTTGCTGTTGCTGTTGTGTTAGAGTATGTGGTTTTGCTGCCTGCAGAGTCGTTATCGTTTCTGTTTTGGCTGTTGCTGTTGTTTGAGCTAGCTTCCGAAACTGCTGATGCGAGTTGTCTTGAGTTTTGTTCAAAGGTTTTTGCCGTGTTAACAGTCAGATTTGACAGGTGCTTTGAGTTGTCCTTTGCTTGTTGCAA
>JACDHC010000104.1 GCA_013821245.1 Candidatus Nitrosopumilus sp. | reverse complement strand
GCAGGGCCCAATAATGAAATGGACTGGATGGTCTTTTTTGGGGATGAAAAACTCAAAGAATTTGAAAACAGAATACACGAGCCAGTTGATACCATTCTTCTGGGAAGAAAAATGACAGGCGAATTTGTTTCCTATTGGGCAAATGTTATGAGCAAACCTGATGACCCAGAATATGCATTCGCTAAAAAAATGATAGAAACACCAAAAATTGTTTTCACTAAATCACTAAACAAATCTGAGTGGATAAATACTGAAATTGCAACAGGTGATCTCAAAGATGAAATTACAAAGTTAAAGAGCCAAGAGGGTGGTGATATCGTAGTTTATGGTGGTGCCTCATTCGACTCTTGCTTGATTAAAGAAAACTTAATCGACGAATTTTATTTGTTTATTAATCCTGTAGCAATTGGGAATGGAAAGACCATATTTAAGGACTTGAAAGAAATTCGTAACTTTACCCTTATTGAATCAATAGCGTTTGACTCTGGAATAGTTTTGCTCCACTACGAGGTAAACAGAAATTAAAAACTGAGATGTAAATAAATTAATGGAAGAATTATTTGTTTTTTTTTGTGTATTATTCCATTCCATAAACTACCGTGTAAAGATACCGGTCCAGATCACCCCTAACGCACTTATTCCTTCAAAACCTGATCCAAATCTTATCTTGTTTTCTCTCATTAAATGCTAAGATTGTATTCAGCCTTGAACCGTATCCCCACGGATTACAAACACATAATATGATTTCTATACTCTTTGTTTTATTGTTCTTGATTTAACAGTATTTTAAGTATATTTTTCTCATTTAAAACAAGTAGGCTCAACTAAATAATGATTTAGGAAAATATGGTGGCGTTAACCTAACCAACTCAAATATATAAGATTCGTATTATAGCATGTAACTCAAATATTGCCTGCAAAAAAATGGTCTGATTGTAACAGCAATCGGTTCAGGATAAGGAACATGCCATGGCCTATATTTGTTATTCATACAATTTTTTTATTAATATTATTCAGATGAAAATATAAAAAATAGTGTCTGATTCGTCAAAAATAACAGTATATAATTAATAACAAAAAAATTCATATTCTTTAAATTTGGTATTACCATTTGGATTTACTAGAATCTCTCATAGAATACCGATATTTTCAAAAGGAATGAGGCTGCCTTAGCCCTTTTAAGAGACCTTGGTGCACGTAATCATGAAGTTAATTTATTGAAAATAAAGAATATCTGACTAAAGGAAAAGTATGTTGAAAGTGAGGTACCATATGCATATGTTTTTCACTTTTATTTTCACTTTAACGTCATTACCGTGATTTTTCAGATGCATCCTTCGCTAGCAAGGATTAATTGACCGATGTGATAAGTCAATGAAAGGTGTGACAAAATGAGGTTGGAGAACCCTGTCGTGAATCAGATCCTCGATGCTTATAAACCAATTTGGTCGCTAAAACATGCCATTTCTCTTATGGGTTGGGACTTTGAGACTTATATGCCCAGAGAAGGAACGGAAGGGAGAGGAGTGGCCGATTCTCAGCTTCACTTGCTTCGCAAGGATCTTCTGCTAAATAAAGATTTTATTGGTCTTGTTGAGTCAGCAAAGCTACAGGGGGGCCTTGGTGACTTTGAGAAGGGAATTGTGCGAGTACTCGACAGGGAAATAACCAAGCAGATCAAGATACCAAAAGAATTGACTGAAGCCGAATCTTTGGCAAGAATAAGGGGAAACATGGCATGGAGGGAAGCGAGGGCAAAGTCTGACTTTAAGATGTATGAACCTCACCTTGAGAAAATGATAGAAATAAAGAAGCAAATCGCTGCAAAGTTGGGGTATGAAAAGCATCCATATGATGCCCTCTTGGATACATTCGAAGAGCAGCTTACTGTAGATAATTTGGATAAGGTATTTGGTGCATTGACCCCGCGTATTCAGAAGATTCTGAAAAAACTCGTAGATTCAAACAGCCCGTTCTGCAAAGAGAACAAACTTGGGAATTCAAAGTATGATATCAAAAAACTGGATGACCTCAATCATGATGTTTTGACTCTTCTGCAATATGACATGAAACGTTTCAGAATGGATATATCCACTCATCCTTTCACTGAGACTATGGGCCTCAACGACATCAGAATAACTACTCGCTATGAAGGAACTGATTTCAAAAAGTCGATATTCAGTACCATTCATGAGGCGGGTCATGCCTTGTATGATCTACAATGCAATCCGTCATTGTCTTTTACTCCTATTGAAGGCGGGTCCTCACTTGCAATCCATGAATCTCAGTCAAGGTTTTGGGAGAACATTGTGTGCAGGAGCTTACCTTTTGTTCAATTGATATCTCCCTTGATTAGAAAACAATTAGATTTCGCAAACCAAACTACAGATGATGAATTGTACCTTTATTTCAATAACGTCAAGGCTGATTATATACGAGTTGACGCCGATGAGGTTACTTACAATTTACATATAGCAATAAGATATGAGATAGAGAAAAAAATATTTGGAGAAGAGCTCAGTGTCTCTGAGATTCCTGAATTTTGGAACGATAGAATGGAGCAGCTGCTCGGGGTGAGACCAACCAAGGATTCACAGGGAGTGCTTCAGGATACACATTGGAGCAGTGGCCTCTTTGGCTATTTCCCAACTTACACTCTGGGAACCTTGGTTTCAGCGATCATTGCTTCAAAGATGCGCAAAGATCTAGAGGGCTACGAGGAAGACATCAAGTGGGGTAATTTTGATCTTATCAGAAAATGGTTAAGATTAAAAATACACCAGTATGGATCTACCTATGCGCCCAAAGTGCTTCTTGATAATAACCTGAGTGAAGGCTATAACCCGGATTACTTTGTTACCTATCTTGAGACTAAATACCTTGGCTCATAAACCATTGTCTGTTTGATTAAATCTGTATCTTAATTCTTTAACATTTTGTGATTTATTATCCATGATATCATGAATTGGGGCACAATAAAATTTTCAACCATATTCTATCGAACCCTTGTACCATAGGGATCTTGATTCCACCGAACCCGTGCTTAACTCTTATTTCTTTATGAAAAAGTGAATTAGTAAATATTAAAAGATTAGAAATCACCTCCTATATTTAACAATTGAACCACTTTACCTACCTAACTCAAACCCCCTAATTTAGGATAAAAATGAGTATCCTTTAGGGATTACTTTTTTTAATTTGAAAGGTAAAGTGTACTAGAATATTCCTTCATCTAACTAAACCTTGATTACAGTAAATCTCAAATTTATGTCTGTTATCTTTATAATGGATGAAATTTCATGATGTTGATCCGGAGGTCAAAAAACTGTTGATGAACCCGGAAGACATTCTTTTGACTGCTAAACAAGCAAAAGGTGTTCCTGGTGGCTCTCTAAGCACCCCTAACTCTATTTATGTTACCAATACCTGAGTTATATTTAAAAATCCCAAGCTGTTTGGGTTAAAAGCCGATATGATAGATGTCAATTATAGGGACATTTCAAAAGTTCGTTTAAAACGAGGAATGTTCTCTACAGAGATTTATCTAAATACAAGAAATAGGGCAGAGGAAATTAGTCTTCCCGCGGTAGATAAACAAATCGCACAGCATGTAATTAATGTGATTCAAAAAGGGATTCTCATTAAATGTAATGGCTAAAGATAATCCTGTGGGTTCATATCGATGTTTTCCACAATATGATTGATAAACTGTACTTTGCTGCCAACTCTTCCAGGGTGATAATAAGGATTACAAGTGGTAATGTTCTTAGTGTGGTAATACTAGTCCACCCAGTAATTGCTCACCAATGTTTGTAGCAAAAAATGGCGCTGGAGAAGACGTAGGCGTTCCCACCAACGGAAGGTGTATCTGACGACCCCAAAGCTGGACACGATCCTAATCCTGGTATTCAGCAAATGAGGGCGTAACCGATTTGACTCATGCTAAATAAAAAAAATGGGATGTAAAGTTTATTCTTTTACTTCCACCTTATTAATGAAGAAGGCGTTTCCTTCATCATATGCAGCGTTTATAACAAGCTTGTATTTCCCTTCATCAATATCGTCTGGTATGTCTGTTACAACGCTACAGTCAGACAAAGGTTCACCACATCTTTCATCTGCGATGGTTTTTATTCTATCTTCATTTCTTAATGCAATGTCTTTGTCTTTTTCGTCTTTGTCAACAATGTAAATAATTATGGCCTCATAGTCTCCATGCCTCCCTGTTTCCCTACAGTCCCCATCGGGGCATTTGAATTTTATAGTTATGTCTTCACCAATATGCAACCTTAGGTTTTTGATATCCTTTGCTTCACTGTTCTTGGTTAGAGCATAAGTATTGTCATCATTTATCCCTACATCATAGTCACCGTCAATTCTGTATTTTTTGTCATCTGCTTTGATTACAGCCTGATGGAACTCCCCATTTACCGTTCTCTTATCTGATACTTTCTTGTCATTGTTCCCTTCTGCGGATGCCTCCTGAGAAAAGGAGGATATGCCCATACTCAATACCAGCACAGCCAGTGCTGCAATAGATAATTGTATAGCTATTTTTTTCATAAAATATATATGCTAACTTTTCATAAAATAGTTTTAGGATAATTCTTCTGCATCATTTTTCTTGACTATTAAATTAAACACTTTTTACTCAATTAACATACAAAAAAGACGGCTGTTACATTCATTATCAGTAGATAGTTTTATGTTTTTATTTTATAAGGGTAGGAACGTTATTTGAATCTTTTTCTTCAAATAAGTTAAAATAATTAATTAGATTTATAAATTACTTGAACCCCTTTACCTACCATACTCAAACCCCCACTTGGGCTCACGTCATTTTTGACTATAATTTAGGGTTCTATTTATTTCCTTAATACGCATTTCTCATATAACATAGTAAGTGACAATTAAATATCACATAATAGAAGATAGTCATACTCATGCTGGCACCATCATAAGTAATATTTGAGCTTGGTCCAATCCCTTCAGTGTAATTACCCAGGCTACTGGTAGCATTTCTATTATCAGTTATTATATCGGTAGAACCGTTAGTAAGAGACTGTATGGTCATGTTTTCATCCATAAACGAATTTTGAGATCTATCGCTGCAATTAGAGAATTGCTCACGGGTAATGTTTACTACACATGACGGCATAACACTTTAAGAACTATCTATAGGATCACCGCTGACGTTTATGTTTCCTAGTTCCATGTCAATAGCCCCATTTGTATTGGCAAAAGGGTTATCGACAGATTGAATCTTGTTTATTAGTCTGATGCAAGATACATATACCGATGGCTTAATGTTAGCAAAGGTAAACAGCATAAATGAGCAAACAAACAAAGTGAATGTGACTTTGCTTGATGTTGATGACTTGGGCTCGGTTGTTCCAGTAAAAGATCTTGAGCTAAATTTACCTGTGTTTGATGATTCCATATTGGACATATTAAAGTCTTCATCCCATGTGATCATCTTTATCGAAGGCTTTAGTGATGAGAATAATTCAACAATAATCTCTGCAGTTAACTTAACAGACGATGATCTTAATGATGAAAAGGAGCATATGATTAAATTCCCAGGCGATAAATCAAAAAAATCAGTGTAAGGAATTAGAATATTTCCATCAAAGCATATACTTGATAAGTCTATACGAAATTTTAGGTAATGTCTGCTTTATTGGAGTGATTGCTTTTGTCTTTAGTCTTTAATAATTCCCATCCTTTAAGACAAATAGTGCAAGTAAGTTTCCCTTAATGTCCACCAAAATAAAATAGGGAATATTTTTGTTTATCCCGATACCGGCATCCATATTGGTATTTTCTGCTTATTTGCCTAAGTTTTGAGCTTGGTTATATAAAAACCGTTTTTGCAGCTAAAGTGGTATTGCCTCTCTTTTTCTGTTTTCTAGTTCAGTAATCCCATCTGGAGTAATTTGGTAATTTTCGCCATCCGGAGAATTGATCAGACTTTGAGCGATCAAGTCCTCAATGGCTTGATCTAGAAGGGGGGACATTGTTGTATCTATGGATTCCATCAATTCTCCAATGCTGATGGAAGGTTCATCTCTTGAGTCATATTTGGATGATAACCTGTCTAGTACAAAACCTTCAACATTGTGAAGTGCTCCATTGTCATTCTCAGAACTGGATATTTTATCCATGGTAATAAGTGTATCCTGCGCTTAAATTCTTATCTTTACTATTTGTCAATAACACCATGGCCCCGTCGAAGAATAGGCCAATATGAGTATACAAGGTCAATCTCATCCATCAAACTGATCATTTGAATTACTTTCTATCAACGATTCGACGATGTATTAATAATAGTAAGAGATTTATCTGCCAAAACTCAATAGTCGGGCAATTTTTCTTAAACGACCTTTCTGTCATTATATTTGAATTTTCCGTCAGGAAAGAATCCTTCCATTAGTCTCTTAAACTCATCAGACAAAAACCGCTTAAAGTCATTTTCCAATTTTATACTTTTTGGTCTATTGCAAGGCACATATCTTCCTCAATAGGTAATTTTTTTGCATTTATTACAATAACATCCAAACATTCACTATTTTCTTGACACTCGGCTTGGGAATGCGGTATTTCTGATATCCCAAGGATACGCTTTGGAAAAACAATACTCGGAACGTTAAGCCCTCTTTTGTTGGGTTGCCTTACTTTTGATTTTGTATCTATTTATGATGGACCATCATATTCATCCTTAATTGTGCAGGTCAATCCTATTGATCTAAATCGCCAATTATTTACAATATCTGATGCGACTTATGACATATCGAACATGGTGGTATTTTATTCAATAATAATTAAGGACATGGCTCTAGTTTTGATAGTACTCTCCATATGACTGATATACAGATATATGCAAAACTAGGCCGTGACTTCAGAATTCTTGGCAAAAAAATATACCAACAGTTAACAATATAAAACCATTTGACGTATTGATATTACTTTTATAAAAGTCTGTAGGCTTTGACGCAAGTCAATAAAGGTCTTGAGATAGCGTAACAGATCTCAATTCCAAGACCCAATACCTACAGTTAACATTATCAAAACATCGTGATATAGGGATTGGTG